>CANKQN010000052.1 GCA_947485035.1 Rickettsiales bacterium
CCTGAAATGTAAATTCTGTTGCCAACTTTTCTTGCTCCAACATAGTTCGCAATTGGTTTTGCTGCTTGTGGAATTACAACCCCAAGTTCTTTAATTCTTTCGTTAATAGACATAGTATTGATAAAAAATTAGTCTATCCTTATTTATCGTGATTTTGTTAAGTCAAGATTTTCTTGGTTTCTGGGTGTGAGCTAGAAAAAATAAAAATTTTGCTTGACAAATGAAAGGTGGCATTGTAATTTAATTATTAATTGGGGGAGTGCGAAAGTCCGTCATTTCGGTCTCACGCTATCTGAGATAGGTGATAGCACTTCCTTTTTGAATTTTTCTATATTACTGTAATACACTCCATATCCATTGTTTTTTGTGTCATCCATATCAACAATAAGCTTAATTTTATATTTTATTGCCTCAATATACCCGTCTTCATTGTTCATTAAAAATCTATTAACAGCCCACAATACATAATCAATAGCTTGCAATCCATTGTGATTATTTGGCTCACCTATAAAAGACTCTGTTGTAAAATTTGAATCTTTTTCGTATATTTTATAAAAGTTATTTTTTGCTTTATTGATCGCCTCCTTTACGGAATTGTCCGTTAAAGTATTATTACGCCTTGCAAATATAATTTTATTATGAGTTTTATGTAATCTATCTCTTAGAAGTCTTGTAATCATCTTATGATACTCATCTTTTGTTGAAAAATTAATAGATAGGCTATTTTGCATCACAATCTTTCGTCTAAAAATAATATGCACCGAAAAATCCAGCTCTTTTAAGAGCTCAAAAAATCTTATTCTTATTGGGTACATATCATTTTTTGCATGGAAAAAATTTAATGATTCTTTGATATTTTTGATATGTTTATACAGTTCATTGTTGCCGATGTTGCTCCGTAAATCATCGATTGCTTGATTGAAGACTTTCAGATCTGTGTCTTTAATTTTTACCAACCCAAGGTAAAATAATGGTGTTACACCATGTGTTTGCAAATTTAACATTCTTTTCTTTTTGTCAAAAATTGCTAAATCCCCACTCTCGTCAATATAATAGTATGTTTTGCTGCACATAAAGAACCAAATACATAACCATAAATGACACTATTCTTATTTGTCAAACCCTTTCACCACCCCATTCAACCAAAAATATAAATTTACTTGACAATTTAAAACTTTGCTAAAATGGTTGAAAAAATGATTTTTAAAAAAAGATGTCTCGTATTTGCTTTGTTACCGGTGCCAAAACTTTGTTTGGTCACAATGTGTCGCATTCCAACATTAAAACAAACCGTAATTTCAAGGTTAATATCCAAGAAAAATCGTTCAAAAGCGATATTTTGAATGTAATATACTCTGTAAGAATTTCAACTCGTGGACTTAGAACAATCTACAAACACGGTTCTTTGGATACCTTCCTTCTTAGCGCAAAGGCAGCAAATCTTACTGACGATGCTTTGAAAATCAGAAGAAAAATTAAAAAATTTTTGGCTAAAAAAGCTGAAAAAGCAACAACAAACTAATTGAAATTATATGGCAAGAAACAATATTCACCCAGCAACACAAACAGTATCATATATAATGCTTGATGGTTCTATCGCACCAATCTCATCGTGCTACTCAAAATCAGATAAAATGATTCTTGAGGTTGATATTTTCAACCACGCAGCTTGGAGGTCAGACAAACAATACATCAACGAAAATGTTGGAAATGTTGCTAAATTCAGACAAAAATTCAACATGTCTGCTGATACTCTTTCAAACATCGTGAAAAAAACTGAGGCTGAGTAGTATGTTTAAGCCAGTTCCCGTTACGGTTGCATTTGGTGATGGAATCGGTCCTTATATCACCGAATCCACACTTAAAATTCTTCAAGGTGCAGGTGCAAACATTGCGTTGGAAGAAATCCAAATTGGCGAAAAATCCTACCTTTCAGGTGCCTCTTCTGGAATATCGGAAGACTCTTGGAAAACAATCATCAAAAACTCTGTATTTTTAAAGGCACCAATCACAACTCCTCAAGGCTCGGGTTACAAGTCTCTTAATGTAACAATTCGCAAAGCATTGGGGTTGTACGCCAATGTTCGCCCGTGCCGTTCATATTTCCCATTCGTTGCAACATCGTTCCCAGAAATGAACTTGACGATTATCCGCGAAAACGAGGAGGACCTCTACGCAGGCGTTGAATATCAAATCAGCCCAACAACAATCAGCACTTTAAAGATCTTAACTCATGCCGGCAGCGAGAAAATTATTCGCTATGCCTTTGAATATGCGGTAAAAAATAATCGCAAAAAGGTCACTTGCATGTCAAAAGACAACATTATGAAAGTTGGCGATGGCATGTTTCATAGAATTTTCAACGAAATCGCCGTGGAATATCCACAAATTGAAACGGAGCATTACATCATTGATATCGGTGCTGCACGCCTTGCCGCAAAACCACAAATTTTTGATGTAATCGTTACTCTCAACCTTTATGGTGATATTATTTCAGATATCGTTGCCGAAGTTTCAGGCTCAGTAGGGCTTGCAGGTTCCGGAAATATCGGGTCAAGATATTCAATGTTTGAAGCAATTCATGGATCCGCACCATCAATGCAACATAAAAAAGCGGCAAATCCATCTGGAATGTTAAACGGCGCAATAATGATGCTCGCACATATCGGACAAGGATCTGTGGCAACTCGCATTCAAAATGCCTTTTTAAAAACAATCGAAGATGGTGTTGCAACTCAAGATTTCCACAACGCACAAAGCAAATTTTTAGTTGATTCCGACGGCTTCGCACAGGCGATTATCGCAAATCTTGGAAATGAATCGACAAAATTTAAGTCACAAACATTCGCAGATTTCGAATATAGTCACGAAATACTCAATCCGCTTGAAAACTTCAACATTCGCCCTCTGAAAAATCAAGAACTTCACGGAATTGATATCTACATTGCTTGCGATAAACCCGCAAAAGATTTTCACGCACAAGTTTCGCAATTAATGACATCTTCACTAAAATTCCAAATGATGTCATATCGCGGTATGTATTTTGAGGAGATGTCGGATTTCGCTAAGCAAACGGTTGACTACTGGTGCTGTCGTTTTATATCGGAAAATAAAGTTGAGCAATCGGAAATTATTGACTTGATTAATCAAATTTCCAATGCAAATATGCAAATATCTTCGACATATTCACTTTACGAATACGAAAAAAAGCGTGGATTTACCCTTGCACAAGGTCAGTAATCCGTTACAAAATATGGGGGCATAGCTCAGCGGTTAGAGCAGGGTGCTCATAACGCCTTGGTCACAGGTTCGAACCCTGTTGCCCCCACCACTTTCCCAAATTTTTAATATTACACCTTTCAGTTAGAAATTTCCCCTGAGCGTTATCACTTGCGCGCTACCACGCTTGATTTTTACACTTTTCAATCGCATATCTGCCTTGTTTTTGCAGTTTTTCAATATTGGCGTTTAGGGTTGCAATGAGAAACTTGTCCTGAACATTGTCGGGGCTTGAAATGTCTTCGTCGGCTGTTACTCGTGAAATTAACTCGTACGAGGCGCAAATATCTCCGGTCTCTTTCAAAAAAAATGCCGCTAAAGCCTTCGCCCACATAGGAATTTTCTGTTGAGATAGCAGTTCTCCAATTGCGTAAATCTCTTTTTCAGAGTTTGGAATTTGCGTTTTATATATATACAATGCCGTGGTAAGGAGGCGCCAGTGCTTTTGCGGATCCCTCGATGCATAATTCGTTACATACTCTGCAATTATTGAGGTTTTTTCCACATTTTTCACGATTGAATAATAATAAGCTGCCATGTATGGGATGTACTCCGAATGTTCGTCAATTTTATCCAACGTTTCAAACCAAGTGCGAAGTTTTTTGTAGTCGTATTCGTTAAAATTATGATACTGACCAATTGCATCGCCTGCGTTTTGAAGTTTAAAAACAAGCATGCGAAATAAAAGTTGTTTATCGCCAAAGCTCATTGCTTCAATTTCTGTTGAAGTTGGTGGAAATGGTGTTATAATGAATGTTGGCTTAATTGTGCGTGATGTCGTCCACACGCAAATTTGCATGATGAAGAATATTGCGATGAAGAATTTTGCCCCGCAAATTGAACGATTCATAGCACTTTTTTCGTAAAATCTATCACGCAAGCAAGACATATTAGTGGAATATATATAAGTGATTGCATGGCGATTATGGTTAAATTTGGAATTGCATCGGCGTATATCAACCACGAAGATTGAGAGAAGAGATCAAGCCTTGGGAAGAAAACGGCGATTGGCATAATGAAAATTTCAAGAACTTTCTGAATTGAAACGCCTTGCATTTTTAAAGTTATTGACGAAACAATAAACCCCATAATTCGTGATGTTATGTAGAACACGGTGGTGAGGAGTATTGCAGTTGTTGCGTTTTCAAGCATAAAGGCGAATAGTGCTGTAATTGCAACAATTATCATAGTCTCTCCAAGAATACTGCCCGCCCAAATAATCAGGTGATATGTTGGAATTGTGCTGAAAAACACTGATTTCAAAAGAAGAGCAACAGAACAAACAAGCGAAAAAATTAACACAAAATTTGCAACCATAAGCGACCATATCAAAGAAGATCGTGGAACGGGACCAGCAAGCAGTGTTTCAATTTCACGAGTCTGGAACATTTTTGTTATGAAAAACGCATTGAAAATTGCAAAACCATAAACGAATATAACGCGGAAAATGCCTGAAGCATAGACAATTTGCATTTGCGATTGTTCGTAAGCCGCAGTTGAGCCAATGAAACACGATATTGCAAAGGCGGCAATTAATGCACCAAGCATTGAAAAGAAAATTTTATCACGCTTTGCACATTTCAGAATGTATGAGGTTAGGGCTAAATTATTCATAATTTCACTTTATTTAGAAAAGCTTCAAAAAGATACATGCTATCGTGTGGTCCGCCTGATGATTCTGGGTGATATTGAACCGAAATAGCGTATCCTGTTTGAAATTCAACACCATCAATTGCAATATTCTCATCAGCTTTCAACGCAATTCCTTCAATAATGCCATCAAAAAGTGAGCGATGAGTTATTTCAACGAATGGCGGAATGTTTTGTTCCACAATTGCAAAACCATGGTTTTGCGTAGTAATTTCAACTTTTTTCGTTTGATAATTCAAAACTGGGTGGTTTGTGCCACGGTGTCCTTGTTCTAATTTTTCAACTTTGCAACCTAAAACCAAACCAAGCAACTGATTTCCAAGACAAATTCCAAAAAGTGGAATTTTATTTTTCAAAATTTCCAAAATTGTGTTTTTTGTGAATGGTAGTGTTGCGGTTGGGTCGCCTGGTCCGTTTGAAAGAAGAACGCCATCGGGTTTTATGGAAGAAATATCTTTAAAACTTGCGTTCCAAGGAAATACATGCACTTCGCAGTTGCTTTCTTTTAAAATTCGAAGAATATTTTCCTTCGTTCCGTAATCAATAACCGCAATTTTTTTATTCACACCATTAGCAGCATCGCAATATTTATAAGCGCTATCGCATGAACCTTCTTTTGCTAAATTCAGTGATTTCGTAGAACCTGTTGTTTCAATTTTTTTAAGCAAGTTTTCAATATCATTAATATTTCGAGAAATTATACATCTAGAAATATTCCCAAGACGAATGTCTTCGATAATTTTGCGAGTATCCAAATTGCAAATTGAAAGAATATTTTTGCGTTGCATAAATGCTTCAAGAGATTCCTCCGCCCTGAAATTTGAAGGATTTGTTGGATATTCCCTGAAAGCTGCACAAGAAGCAGTTGGCTTTGTTGTGGATTCAGAATCATCAATATTACAACCAACATTTCCAATATGAGGAAACGAAAAAACAATCGCCTGTTTTGCGTAAGATGGATCAGTTAAAATTTCTTGGTATCCCGTCATTGCTGTGTTGAAGCAAAGCTCACCAGAGGCTTCGGAAGTATCGGAACCAAATGCCGTGCCGTAAAGGTATGTTTTGTTGTTGAAAACGATAACTGCGTCTTTTTTCATATTTTCCTAGTTAAATTTTGCGTTAAGTTTGTTCATTATCTCCATAAAGTTTGGGAATGATGTTTTTATGTATGAATCGTCATCTATTGTAATACCGGTTGTAGATTTCAACCCTGCGATAAAACATGACATTGCAATTCGGTGATCCATCTGCGTTGGAAGCGATGGTTGATACATTGGGTTAAAATTTGGATTACCAACAATTTTTATTGAGAAATCTTTGTAATTCGCCACGCAATTAACACCAATGTTTATGAGGTTTTCTTCCATAATCTTCAATCGATTAGATTCTTTCGCCGTTAATTCGTGCAGTCCAAAAAGGTTAGATTCTCCATCAGCAAATGCACAAACTACGAATAGAATTGGGTATTCGTCTATCATTGAAGCGGCGTTTTCACCAGAAAGTTCAATACCTTTTAAATTTGGGGAATAGCTTGCTGTGATATCAGCAACTTCTTCACCGCAAATCGTTCGATGGTTGTGGAAGTGAATGTTTGCTTCCATTTGGATTAGGGCATCGAAAAAACCTGTTCGTGTTTTATTCACGCACACATTTTCCACCGTAATACTTGAACCTTCGCACAGAACAGCAGTTGCAATTAGAAACGAGGCGGAAGAGGGGTCGTTTGGAATTGCGATATTCATCGGTGAAAGCTGCTTTCCACCGTTAATTGTTATAGCATCGCCATTTTCAGTTTCATCAACGGAAATATCCCCTCCACAGCCTTTAAGTATATTTTCAGTGTGATTTCGAGTTTTAACCGCTTCAAAAACTGTTGTTTTGCCTTGAATTTGACACCCAGCCAGTAAAATTGCAGATTTCACCTGTGCCGAAGCAACTTCCATTTGGTAAATAAGCGGCATAATTTCGCCACCTTGC
>CANKQN010000053.1 GCA_947485035.1 Rickettsiales bacterium
AAACACTCCCAAAGAAACATCAAATATTTTAAGTTAAACACTTAAAAACTCAATAACAACTACACAAAATTGATTTATTCTAAGTATTTCGCTTCCATTCAATTAAGTTGAGAGAGAGTGTTGATAGTTTTGTTCCAAGTGCTGACTGTTGACGTTTGTATTCTGAAAATTTGACTAAATTACACACTTTTGTAACAATTTCCTTGCTGTGTTGAGTTATTTCATCAACTTGTTTGCATTGTTCGATTATTTGATGAAGAATATCATCGAGGATTGGATATGGCGGCAATGAGTCTGAATCTTTTTGATCAAATCTCAATTCTGCACTGGGTTCTTTGGTGATTATATTTGTTGGAATAATCGCATTTAATTTATCAAAATTTAGCTCATTTACGAATTTCATCATAGCAAAAACTTGCGTTTTATACAAATCCTTAATCGGATTGTAGCCACCACACATGTCGCCATAAATTGTGCAATACCCAGTGGCAATTTCACTTTTATTACCGGTCGTCAACACCATGGCGTTTTCTGAATTTGATATGCTCATTAAAATATTTCCACGAATTCGCGCCTGTATGTTTTCTTCAGAAAGTCCTGATATGTTTAAAATGTCATGAAATGCGGCAAGTGGTCGCTCGATTGATACTATTCGCAGGCCAAATTTGAGGTTTTGTGCTAGTGATTGTGCATCTTGTATGCTTGCGATGCTCGTAAATTGCGATGGCATGAATACTCCGATCACATTTTTACTTCCAAATGCTTGAACTGCAAGATATGCAACAAGGGCAGAATCTGCACCACCTGAAATCCCAATTATAACCTTGGAAAATCCAGCATTGTGAACATACTCACGCAGTCCAAAAATGAGTGCTTTGTGTAAAATTTCGTTGTCGCAATATATTTTTTGACTGTTGCAATTAACTTGAGTGAATTTTCCATCGTAAAAATGCACAACTGCGTCACATTCTTCAAAAGCGTCCCAAGTGTAAACTTCCCCGCCGTCATAACAAAAAGACGATCCATCAAACAAGATACCATCTTGACAAACAACTTGATTGCAGTAAATTATTGGAATTTGCGTTTCATTGAAGCGTTTTTGAGCCACTGCAAGCCTGTATTCGCGCTTACCAATGTGAAATGGCGAGGCGTTCACAACAAGAAAAATATTAACACCCTGCATTTTGAGGCTTTGACAAACATCTTCGTGCCAGATGTCCTCGCAAATTGGCAGTCCAAATTTCACGCCATTGTGTGTGAAAAATGCGGGGCTCCCACTGGAAAAATAACGCATCTCTTCAAAAACTTCGTAGTTTGGCAGGTGAGTTTTGAATGATTTTGCGATAATTTTACCATGCTGCATTGCAAGAACGGCGTTGTAAAGCTTGCCATTTTCAAAAAATGGAGTACCAACTATGCAAATTTTTTCAGATGTCTGACACAGAATCTCATTAACTTTTGTGTGGCAATTTTCGATGAATTTACTTGAAAGGAGTTGGTCTCGTGGGGAATATCCTGTCAGTGAAAGCTCAGGAAAAAGGACGATTTGCGTATGAGCTTTATTGTAGTATTCCAGAATTTTGGCAACGTTGAATTCAATATTGCCAAGCTTTGGTTTCATTTGCACAATTGTGATTGAAATTTTGCTTGGCATAGCAATTTTATGAGTTCATTGCTTTGAAGAAGTCTGCGTTTGTTTTGGTTTCGCGAAGCCTTTTCAGTAAAAATTCCATAGCATCAACGTTTGACATTCCACCAAGAATTCTCCGAAGAATCCACATTTTGGAAAGAATGTCGTTTTCAACCATTTCCTCTTCACGACGAGTTCCCGAGCGAAGAACGTCGATCGCAGGAAAAATTCGTTTGTCTGCGAGTTTGCGATCAAGAATAATTTCACTATTGCCAGTTCCCTTGAATTCCTCAAAAATTACTTCGTCCATACGTGAACCAGTTTCAACCAAAGCAGTGGCAATGATTGTGAGCGAGCCACCATCTTCAATATTTCTTGCCGCACCGAAAAATCTTTTAGGAGCCTGCAACGCATTTGCGTCCACTCCACCTGTCAAAATTTTACCAGAAGACGGCACAACATTGTTGTAAGCTCGTGCAAGACGGGTGATGTTATCAAGTAAAATAACGACATCTTTGCCTCTCTCAACCATTCTTTTTGCCTTTGCGATAACAATTTCAGCAAGAGAGACATGTCGAATATACTGTTCGTCGAAAGTTGAAGCGACAACCTCACCGCGCACGGAGCGAGACATATCCGTTACTTCCTCAGGGCGTTCGTCAATCAAAAGAACGATTAACTCAATTTCTGGGTGATTTTGCTCGATTGCATGGGCAATATTTTTCATCAAAAGTGTTTTACCAACCCTTGGTGGTGCAACTATTAAGGCTCTTTGACCCTTACCAATTGGGCTAATAAGATTGATAACGCGGGTGCTTTGGTCATATTTATCGCCCTCGCCACGCAGGTTTATGTCGAAATTGAGCATTTCTTTTGGATACCATGGCGTAAGATCGTCAAAATTTGGCACAGAGTTTCGTTGTCCGAAGTCTGCTCCGTTAATTTTGATGACTTTTTGCATAGCAAAATATTTTTCTTTCGCTTTTGGTGCTTTCGCATAGCAAACAATGTTGTCTCCGGTGCGAAGTCCAAATTTGCGAACTTGATGCGATGCGACGTAGATATCATCAGGTGCTGCAGAGTAGCTTTCTGTCATTGAGCGTAAAAAACCAAAGCCGTCTTGCACGATTTCAAGCACGCCTTGCACTTCGATTAGGTGTCCCAATTGAGATTTTATACGCAAAATTGAGAATATTACAGTTCTTTTTGGCATACCAACGCAGCCGTCAATACCCAATTCTTCCGCAATTTTTAGAATTTCGTCGTAACTTTTTTCCTTCATTTCAGCAATTTTGATAATCATTGAAGGGTCAATCGTTCCAAGGTTTATTTCCTCACCATCGTCAGTAGCATCTCTTTCGAAAGTTTTTTCGTTGCCGTTACGTCTTTGATGTTGGCGTTCGTCGTTGCGTTCGTGGCGTCGTTCTTGTGGACGAGAGTCTTGTTGGCGATTGTCTTTTGGTCGTGATGAATCCTGCTGTTGGCGAGGTTCCTGCGGAGTAATGTCCGGCGAAATTTGAGGAGGTATGCGGAGTTTTGTCGGTCGTATCGGTAGTGATATTTTACCCTCGGTTATTGCTGGTGAAGTTGAAGATGGTTCTTTTGAAGGAGCCTCTTGTATAGGGAGTGTGTCCTGTTCTGACATTATAGCGTGAGATAAGATGCTGTTTTATGCGAGTGGCAACTACGCCCCAATGTGAGGAGTAGTTGAGTGCTTAAATTTCTTGTGCTTCAAGAGATTGTTCATTGTTTTGTGTTAAAACTTCTTGTGGTTCAAGAGCTTTTTTTTCTTTTTTCTTTGGTTGTTGAAATTCTTGAAGTTGCTTTTTTGCGTTTTCAGCTGTATCAGAAAGTGAAACGAGCAATTTCAAAACTACATCATGGTGTAATTCAACTTCAACTTCGTGGACGCCGTAAGAGTTGATGTTTTTACCAAAGTGAACTGCGTGTTTATCTTTGATCTCAGGAAGTTGTTCAAGAATGTCTTTTGCTGAAATGTGACCGTATAAAGCACCGTTTTGGTTAATCTCACGAGCAAGAAACACACTTGTAGGCAATGTTGCTGCTAGTTTTTGTGCAAAATCTTTTTTAGCAGAATCCTCCTTTACAAGCCTCTCTTTTTCAATTTCAAGAGCAGCAATGTTATCTTTTGTTGCTGGAACTGCTTTGTTTTGAGGTATAAGGAAGTTGAAAGCGTAACCTGCTGCAACTGTAACGATTTCGCCGATTCTACCAACCTTTCTGATGTTTTCTTTTAGAATTACTTGTGACATGTGTATTAAAATTAAGAGTTAAAGTTGCTGTCGCTTTTTTGCTTTTGACCTGGGTATGGCAAAAGAGCAAGTTCACGAGCACGCTTGATTGCGGTTTTAAGAGATCTTTGACGACTGTATGTTGCAGATGTAATTCTTGATGAAATAATATTGTGACCAAGTGTCAAAAATTTTTTCAAAAGTGCAACATTTTTGTATGAAATTTCAGATGTTTCGATGTCATTAATTGGTGTTGAAACTGCTTTTCTGTTGAAAAGTTGAAGTTTTCCACGGTGTTTAATTAATGCAGCGGCAGAGCGTGAAAGTTTTTCAAAATCGTCTTTGCGAATTTTTAAATCACCGTAGCTATCATCGAAGTCAACATCAATGTATTCCGATACTTGCTCTGTAACCGTTGAAGCGTTTGGTGCTTTTTTGAATTCTTCAAAATTTACTGTTTTTTGCTGTGATGTCATAGAATTCTTAATTACTTGTGTTTGAATTTACCGTGATTGAGTGTGGGAAAAGTGCTTTGTAGTCAGATTCCGATGTGTTTTCTGAAAGACTTTTTGTGTATGACAACATTTGAGAGTTCTTCTCGTCAAAGGCTTCAACGGCATAAACGGCAGAGCGTATAATGCTTTCGTTAATGCGAATGTAATCTGAAATAACCTTCACTGTTTCAGGCGAAACTTCAATGCATAGCATGTAATAGCGCGCTTTTTTTTGTGTGCCAATTTGATAAGCAAGCTCTCTTAAGCCCCAGTATTCAGAACGCAAAATTTTTCCAGAATCTTCAAGTAAAGATTCAATTTTTTTTGCAATAACAGCAACACCTTGGTGTGGAACATCTTGATTTATTAGCAAAACTACTTCGTATTTTCTCATGATAATTTTTTATACTACTTTTAGATTTAAAACGCAATAAAACACTCTAAAATCAGTTGTCAAGTTTTTTTTGAAAATTTTCTCAAAACTCAATTAAATTGCCACTGTTTAATATCGCTTTTTCACGATTTTTACCAGTTCAAATATTAATATTTTGCCAGTAAGTACTTAAATACCTGTTATTTTATCGCCAATTATTATTCCATGTTGAAGGTTGGTGTTGAAATATTTTTATTATGCCAACGTTACAGCAAAACGTATTTTGCGTTTGTGGATATCAACACATTTCGACCGACACCTGCTTTCATGCCGGCCTGAATATCTGTTATTTTATCGCCAATTATTATTGAATGTTCAAGGTTTAGGTTGAAATCCTTTTGTGCTTGCATAATCATTCCCGTGTTTGGTTTGCGAAATTTTTCACCAGTTTTATATTTTTCAATCGTGGATTGTGGGTGGTGTGGAGCAAAGTATGTTGCGTCAAATTTTACGCCAAATATTGCAAATTCAACGAAAATTGCCTCCATAAATTCCCAAAATTCCTCTTCGGTATAGTATCCACGACCAATTCCCGATTGATTTGTTACAATTATTATTTTGTATCCAAGCCTTTGTGCTTTTTGACAAAGTGGAATAATGCCATCAAGAATTTCAAGGTTTTCTGGCTTGAAAACATAGCCAAAATCCTTGTTGACAACACCGTCTCTATCTAGAAAAAGTGCTTTATTTGTATTCATTTTTTAACAATTTCGTGTGTAGTTTTAAAACGAGCGCCATACCGATTATTATCAAAATTCCGCCTGCAATTCGGTTTGTCGTCATTTGCTCCTGCATGAACATTATGCCGTAAATGGTGCCAAATATTGGTATTAAAAACGAGCCATTCGAAGCAAATGTTGCCCCGCGAACCTTGATTAAATGGAACAAAATGGCGTATGCGACCGCCGTGCAACAAGTTCCAAAATATGCCACGGTTAGTAAAATTTTCCAGTTATAAAGCGCTTGCAGGTTTGGCTCAAAAAAAATTGACGGAGACAGTAATATTGCACTAATCACAATTCCACCTGTTGCGTTTGTGAATGGGGGAACATCCTTGCATTTTAGGCGTGTGAATATCGTTACCGTGGCATAGCATATTGTTGCAAGAAGTATCATTAATGCTGCAAGAATTTGGTTAGAATCGAATGTCATGCCGTCTTTAAGGTTCAAAATGCAAACGCCAAGCATACTCAAAAACACACCAATAACACCGGCAATTGTCATTCTATCCTTCAAAATGTAGTGGGCAAATATTATTGTGAACACGGGGAACATGCCGTTTAAAATGGAAACGAGGCTTGAATCTATCATTCTGCCTGCTGCGCAAAAGAGCGAGATTGGAATTAAAAAATTCACAACACCAATAAACGCAAGCTTTTTTATGTGTTTGAGTGGTAAAATTGGATTTTTCGTTGCAAGGCAAAACAGGCAAAGAATTGCTCCACCAACTGAAAAGCGAAGAAATACCGTGAAAAAAATGGAAAATTCTGCCGAAAGAATTTTAAACATCATTGCCGACGAGCCAAAGAGTGCCCCAATTAAAATGAGGGAGAGGTAGTGCATTTATAATGGAATTAATTGTTTCGTCTTAATGTTGGATACAGTCCCATTGCAAGTGCCATGCCTGCTAAAATTAATGCACTGCCAATTATGCGGTTTGCTGTCATTTGTTCTTGCATAAAAATTACGCCGAAGGCTATGCCAAAAAGCGGGATAAGAAATGAACCGCTTGCGGAAAATGTTGCACTGCGAACTTTGATTAGGTGAAACGAGATTATATAAGCAAGTGATGTTGCAAAAACGCTTATGTATATTACCGATATGAAGATTTTTGGTTGCAGTAACGCTTGCATATTTGTTTCAAACGCAAGAAAGGGCAGGAGTGCGATGGAGCCAAGTGTCATTGATGCTGTGATGTTTGTAAGGGGCGAGATATCCTTGCATTTCATGCGAACAAATATTGCACAGGAGGCATACATAATTGTTGCCAGAACAAGGATTAGCGATGGGAAGATTTGCGTTTCATCAAAAGAAAAATCTTTCTTTATGTTTAAACATAGTATTCCAACAAC
>CANKQN010000054.1 GCA_947485035.1 Rickettsiales bacterium
AACTCGTTTAAATTAACAGCGGAAGATTTGCAAAAATCAATAACCCCACGCACGAAATGGGTAATTCTGAACTCGCCATCAAATCCAACGGGTGAAGTTTACACAAAAGACGAGCTTACGGCAATCGGAAAAGTTATTGAAAAAAACTCACATGTTTATGTTATGAGCGACGACATTTACGAACATCTAACTTTTGGCGTGAAATTTTATACTCTTGCACAACTTTTCCCAAATTTGCAACATAGAATTTTAACGATAAACGGCGTTTCAAAATCTTACGCTATGACAGGTTGGCGAATTGGTTTTGCAGGAATTAAAAACAAAGCAATTATTAAAGCAATTGCAAATGTTCAATCGCAATCAACAACAAACCCTTCTTCAATCAGCCAAGAAGCCGCACGCGTTGCACTTGAAATGGGTGATTCATTCCGCCGTGAAACCGTCCCTGTTTTTGAAAAACGCAGAAATTATGTGTTTGAGCGTCTAACAAAAATTCACGGAGTTGAGGCAAAACTTCCTTCAGGTGCGTTTTATGTCTTCTTTTCTGTTGAAAAATTAATTGGGAAAACCGCAGAAAATGGTAAAGTTATGGAATCTTCGGAAATGATTACCGAATATCTTCTTGAAGACGCTGAAGTTGCCTGCGTTCACGGTGAGGCCTTTGGTTTTGCGGGGTTTATTAGAATATCATATGCAACCAGTGAAAGCATTTTGGAAGAAGCGATGAACAGAATTGAGAAATCTTTGGGAAAGTTGAAGTAGGAAATTAAGATAAACTTGCGATTATAAAGCGTAGTCGCAGGCTTTTAGAAAAGCGGAAACAAACTATAAAATCTGCTTCCGCTTTTAACAGTTAGTATACTCTTTTTTTAGGAGGAACCGCATGCATTTGATCCGTCAATGGTGTTAAAACAACATCGCGGTAAGAAAATTCGTGCGAACCATCTTTTTGAATGGTCACCATTGTGTGTTTCATCCAGTTTATATCATCGCGATCTTGGAAATCATCGCGAGCTTGTGCACCACGCGATTCCTTCCTGTTCAACGCCCCTTTTATTGTTGCAATTGCTTGCAAAAGAAGGTTATGAAGTTCAAAAGCCTCAACAAGATCCGTGTTCCAAATCAACGAGCGGTCACGCACGGCAACATCATCAAACATTTTGAAAATGTCCTCCATTTTTTTGATACCGATCTCCAAAGAATCATTCGTTCTGAAAACCGCAGCGTGTTTTTGCATAACTTCTTGCATTGCTTTTCTGATTTCAGCAACGGTATATTTTCCGTCCGCTTTGCGAATTGAATCAAATCTTGCGATAGCCTCATCAATTTTGTTTTGAGGAATGTGCTCAACAGAACGAGTATCGTTTTTCAGAAGTTCTGTTGCACGAATTGCCGCAGCACGCCCGAAAACGACTAAGTCTAGCAGTGAATTTGAACCCAAACGGTTTGCACCGTGAACCGAAACACACGCAGCTTCACCAATTGCCATCAAGCCTTTCACTTTTTCAAGTTTTCCGTCTTTCACTTGCACAACTTCGCCGTGAATATTCGTTGGAATTCCACCCATATTGTAGTGTACGGTTGGTAAAATTGGAATTGGTTCTTTGTTGACATCAACACCTGCGAAAATTTTTGCCGATTCCGAAATGCCCGGAAGGCGTTCAGCAAGGGTTTTTGGGTCAATATGGTGAAGAACCAAGTGAACATGATCCTTGTTTTCACCGCAACCCCTTCCTTCGTTAATTTCAACGGTAATTGCACGAGAAACAACATCGCGGGAGGCTAAATCCTTAACTTTTGGTGCATATTTTTCCATAAATCTTTCGCCGTTAGCGTTAATCAAATATCCGCCTTCGCCCCTTGCTCCTTCTGTAATCAGGCAACCTGATCCGTAAATTCCTGTTGGGTGAAATTGCACGAATTCCATATCTTGCATTTGGAAACCATGGCGAGCAAACATTCCGCCGCCGTCCCCTGTGCAAGTGTGAGCAGATGTGCAAGATGAATATGCTCTTCCGTATCCACCCGTCGCAAGAACAACAATTTTTGCTTCAAAAATGTGTAATTCGCCAGTGGCTAAATCCCAAGCAAGGCAGCCAACGCACTCTTTTGCGTCGTTGAATATTAGATCTGTTGTGAAGTATTCGATGAAAAATTTTGCGTGATGCTTCATTGACTGCTGGTAAAGCGTATGAAGAATTGCGTGACCGGTTCTGTCCGCAGCGGCACAAGTTCTTTGAGCAGGCTTCCCCTCGCCATATTCCGTAGTCATTCCACCAAATGGGCGTTGATAAATTTCGCCTTTTTCGTTGCGTGAAAATGGAACGCCGTAGTGTTCAAGTTCGATGATTGCAGTTGGGGCGGTTTTGCACATATATTCAATTGCGTCTTGGTCGCCAAGCCAGTCTGAACCTTTGATTGTGTCAAAAGCGTGCCAACGCCAGTCATCTTCACCCATATTTCCAAGGGCGGCTGAAATTCCACCTTGTGCGGCAACTGTGTGTGAACGAGTTGGGAAAACTTTGGAAATGCAGGCAACATTCAGACCCTTTTCCGCCATACCAAATGTTGCACGAAGACCAGCACCACCAGCACCGACAACAATTACATCAAATGAATGTTTGTGAGTTTTGTAGTTTTTTGAGTTAGGTTGTTCTGCCATTTTTTTTTGAAATAAACATATATCCAGCTATTATTTACGCGTTTTATATGTCAAGATTTTTTATATAATCGCCAAACTAATTCACCGCTTTCTTAAAATTTTGCGCGCTATTGAACTCTTGCGCTGTAAAAAAATGCTTGCATTTAACAAAATTTAATGCTATTCTTATTTAATTAATTAATTTAAATTTTATGGTACGAGATCTACAAGATCTAAGGAAGAAGAACAATAGGATAGATGCATTTCAAATAGATGAACCAATGAAATGACATAAACCATATATAAAGAAAGACAATATTGTGGTTGTCTGTAATAACAGGAGTGACATATGGATATCTACTGCCGATGGTGAAACGCATTATGGTATGAAATTTAAGTTTATTAACACTGATCAACTAATAGACACCACAAAGCCACATATGAAAGCAGCTTTTGATGGTGTTATCACATTTTATTCTGAAGCTAACAATCGAATATGCAGTTTTGACCCTAAGGCAGACAAGTGGTATTATGATAACAAGGCTATTTCTCTGGATGCTCTGTGTGATAAGTTACAGATGAAACAGTATGGAAGTGGCGTAATGGACCTCATAAGGCGTAAACCCGCGCTCACGGAAGTTCACGAAAAATTACAATATGAGCATAAAAACAGCGATGGCAAAGTGGTGTATAGTGGACAAAGGCCCATCAAAGGCATTGACCGACCACTATACGGGACGAAATTTGTTGATAATACAAACGTTAAGGGTTCGTGGACTGGGTATTTTGCAGGGAACGATCCTGAAAATCTAATTCGTTTAAACTATGACAAAGCTCCAGCTACCAAAAAAGAGAAGGATCCCCAGGATCTACTCATAGAATTGACGCAACAGATTACCGAATTGCAAGACTTGCTTTCCAACAATAAATATTTGACAGAGGAGACTATTAAGCAATTGCTGAACAATAGAATGCAAGACTATAAAATATTGTCTAGAGCCCATAAAATATCTCAAAACGAAGCGCTAGTTGGGCCGACGAATAAACGGTTTAATAATGCATTTTGGAAAGTAAAAAACGACGGAAAAGCTGTTCGTAAAACAACGGAAAAAATCATACCAATGAACATTATAAAAGAGCAAATTACATCAGCGAACGCACGGTACAAGAAATTAAAGGAAAAACTGAAAGAACCCCAAGAACGTTCCTATGGCGGTGGTAAAATAAAGTTAGGAAAATTACCAGCCCAAGCAAATAGAGGGTTTGGAATGTGAAACTAATAACATTGGGGGAAGTTCCCCCAGCTTTAATTTAAGTTGTTGGCGAGGCGATTTAGAAATTGAAAATTTTTTCCCTCATTCGAACGGAAATCATTCGCATAACTTTTAAAATTACGACAAACACGCACGGAAATGCAATTTCAAACTTGCTTTTTGGCAGTTTTTTGAGGATAATTTCCGCTGCTTTTTGTGGTGATATTATGAATGGCATTTTGAAATTGTTTTTATCTGTCATTGGAGTTTTTACAAATCCTGGGCTAATAAGCTTAACATCAATTGCGTGCTTTTTTAGCTCAATATACAAGGCTTCCGTCAAGTGGGAAAGTCCCGCTTTGCTTGCACCGTAAAACAAGGAATTTGGCATTCCAAAATAACCTGCCACACTTGAAACAATTCCAACCGTACTACATTTACCATAAAATTTTGGAAGGTTTGCTATAAAATTTACCATTGAAGCAAGGTTTGTATTTAATATATTTAGTGCTGATTCAGAATTAAAAGTGTCAATGTTCATTGGCTCGTATGTTCCGGCACAGAATAAAATAATGTCGACTCTTGCATGGTTTTGTAAAATATAATCAACAGCAGTGGTGAAGCTTTCATTGCTTACAACATCAAGCGTCATCTTCAATACATTTGGTATATTACCAACTTTTGATGTGTCTCTGCCAGAAATAATAACAGTGCAGTCTTTTACGGAAGAAATTTTTTGAGCAATTGCAAGACCTATTCCTGAAGTTCCGCCGATAATCCAAACTGTTTTATTTTCGTAAAACCTCATTGCCTCTCAAAAAATATTGTCAACCGTGCAACGGTAATTCCAAACTTCTTAATTTCCGATTTATTCACAAGGTGTTTATCGTCAAGTTGGAACATCCAGTCATCAAGGGTGACTTTGTAATTTGTCTTTCCAACCTTTAAGTCAAGAATATACTTCATTTGAAGGGCGTTTCCGTATTGCTTTCCAACCGCTTTTCCAATAACATCGCCAGCTGTTGCTGTGAAATTGTTATCGTCTTGATAGATTATCGTCCAAGTTCTTTCGCTTTTTTCACCGTCGTCAAAAGTGAAATGCTCGGTCAGAACCCCAGAATTTCCATTCCAAACTGTTTCCATTTCAACAACAAAGCGACGCTTAACAACCCCACCACGGCTTTCAAGTATTCCCCACGCCTTTGTTTTGCCGTTTAAGTATGTGCGTAAATCTAATTTTGGAGTATTCTTCGTATATTGAGAAACATCTTTTCCGCAACCAAATAACATAAGAAGAGAAATAAATAATAGTTTTTTCATAAAGTTTTTAACTGATATAACACATATAGTGCCATTATTTTTAAAATGCAAGGAAGAATTGTGTAGGAGAAGTGCAAAATTTGATTATATTCAACCACAGATTTACTTCCCAATACAATCAACAAACTTCCTGAAACAACGGCAATTGCAATTTTTGAAATGAAGTGGGTAACGCTGAATACGAATGATCTTACAGATTCTATATTGTGCTTTTCAATGATATTATTCGTTATAAGTGTTGGAGCGATTAAATCAATACCAAAAAATACCCCCGAAAGAAGACATATTATCCAGTAAAATAAGAAGTCTTCATTTGTCACAAAATAACATAGGGAGAAAACTCCAATAGAACACACCATTGCAATTTTGAATAATTTTATTGCACCAATTTTATTGCAAATGAATTGCCATAGTGGTATACAAATAATTGCCGAAAGAAAATATGTTGCAAGAAATAATCCTGTGTATTTTTCTAATTGAAGAAAATTTTTAATGTAGAATAATATTAAAGTTGAAGGCGTTGCAATTGCCATTCCATTGAAAAGCAAAACAGAAAAATATTTCCACAATATTGGCTTATTAATATCATTCAATTTAAATTGAGACTTGGTTTTCACAGATTCCATTTTAACATTTTTCGCAAACAATAAACTGCACATTAAAAGCAAGAAGCACACTCCCACACCTACTATTTTAAATGCTTGAATGGAGGAGTATTTTAGCATCAATAAACTTGGAATAATTGTTGCCAGAAGCAAGCCAGTCACCGTGAAGCATTCCCTTGTCGAGGAAGTCAAGATCTTGTCTTTAAAGTTTCCAATTAATGCGAGGTGATTAATTGTTAGTAGCGAAAAAAAGAAATAAGTAATAACAGAAAAAACAATCAAATTCACCATTGCATCATTAATGACTGGGTTAAATAAGGCATAAAAAGAAACGCCAAGCATTAATGCAGAAAGGCAAATAATGGTTTTACGAAATGTGGAGAGTCTATCGCTGATATAGCCACAAATTGGATCTGTAATTGTATCAAATATTCTTGTAAGCAGAATAATTAACCCAATGCTTATAAGAGAAATGCCAAAGTTGCTTGAATAGTGTTCAGGAAGGTAGATATAAAGGGGAATGCCTATGAAGCTAAGTGGCAATGCAAAAAGAGCATAGCTATATAAACCTTTGTTCATCTGTCAATACAAAGTTCTTTTAAATTGAGTTCTGAACGAAAAATAGCTTTTCCGCACTGGGATTTCACAAAGTGCGGAATGGCAACCTAACTTGCAGCGGCAGCGGCGGCTTCTGCTTCTTTTTTAGCCTTTGCAGCAGCATCTTTTTTAGCTTTAGCAATGGCTTTTGCGGCATCAGCTTTTGCTTGCGCGATTTTTTTACGCTCTTTTTTCGAAACGCTAATTAGAAGAGTTTTTGGTGGTTCAACGAATTTTTCAAGACCTTCAAAGCCAAGTTTTACAAGCTTTTTTGCAAGAGTTTCCGTTGGAATTGCACCGTTTTTCAACCATTTTTCTGTCAGTTCA
>CANKQN010000055.1 GCA_947485035.1 Rickettsiales bacterium
GACAAGTTCAATTTTGCACGAAAAAAACACGATAGATATTCACAATAATAACACAAAAATTTTCACAAAAGGCAGACACGATCCCTGCGTCGGCATTCGTGCCGTTCCCGTGGTTGAGGCAATGATGGCATGTGTTTTTGCCGATTTATTCCTGCTGAATTGCACTGCAAATTCGAGGAAGCTTAACATATAACTTACGGATAAGCCTAAAAGTTCGTTCATTTTTTACCACTATATCACTGTGCTAGCACGCTATAATAAACTTTTACAACAATGCAAAAGCTGAATAATGTTGAGTGCCGCAATTCAAGATTATAACTCACTTTTTAAACAAAACCAAGAATATATTTGACAATAATAAGACTGACTTTACGATAAAGTTCGTAAGTAATGAACTGAAAATGAGTAAATCTGCAATAAAAAAACCACATACCGAAGTTTTAGCTGAATTATCCAAAGTGATGGACTACGCATATGTTGGCGAGAATCACAAATGGAAAACAGTAGAATATGGCATTTATGATGGACCTGTATTTTTAAATATTGGTAACGAGCCTGGGCAACACCATTTTGCATTTGAAGATAACTATAAAAGATGGGAACGCGTGCAAAAGCTTTTCGCTGATGCCGTAAAGTGGAACCCTCCATTGTCAAAGCTCTATTTTAAGTATAACGGCGATGCAAGGCGTGAAGTGATTAAACTATGCTTGGAAATATACAATTATGAGCGAAGATGCTCTTGATAGCACGATAGTTTGTATTTCTAGGTGGAATAAAGTCCAAGAATGAAAAAATATCCGCATTTGTTGAAAAATTCAAAGGCGTGGTTGGGTAATTGTAGGACAGGGTAGGTTGATGGCGAAAAAATATACACAATTAACATTTTTTTTAAAAAACTCTTGACAATTAATTTATTATCATTTTAAAAATCTCTGTCGCTTAATGGCCCCTTCATCTAGCGGTTAGGATGCCACCCTTTCACGGTGGAAGCACGGGTTCGATTCCCGTAGGGGTCACCATTTTTTTTATAAAAAGTGGTAAAATATTTTATGCTTAATTTTTAATTTGCATAGATTATTTTAAAATAAGTTTTTGAACAAATTTTAAAAAACAAATGGAGTTTTCTGCTTCTACTGGCTTGATTTTAAAAGCCCTTTCACGCGTAATAGGTGTGATAAATAAAACTGCAATATCCGAATACCTTTCCTGCGTCAAGATATCCGTGAGCGATCAATTTATGGTTGAAGCAACAAACATGGATGTGGTAGTTTCCTCTTGGTTTACAATTGAAGACGTTACAAAAAAAGGTGCAATTTGTGTTGATGCACACTCACTCTTTGAAATCATCAAAAAACTTCCAAAGGAAAGTAATGTGAAATTTTCCCTCGAAGAAAGTAGCGAATCTTTGCAATATTTAACAATTCAAAGCGGAAAATCTAAGTTTGATCTTGCAACTCTTAATCCTGAAAATTATCCAGAAACGCTTGTAACAATTAAGGATCAGTCCGTAAAAATTCCACGAGAAGATTTACTTTTTCTTGTTGATAAGTCAAAATCTTGCATTTATGCGAATGAAACACGCTACAATATAAATGGAATGTTGTTGAATTTTAACAAAGATTTAGGAAAAATTTTCGGCATAGCAACCGATGGTCATCGTCTTGCATATTCTTCTATACCAAATAATGCAATATCAGCAAGTCAAAAAGTGACAATTCCACGCAAAATTATACTTGAATTAAAGAAAATTTTGGATTCCGAAGACGGTGAAGTTGTAATAGATGTGTCGTCCACAAAGCTGACATTCAACTTCTCGCAATCACGCCTTACAACGAAGCTTATTGATGCAGAATTTCCTGACTACGAAAGGGTTATTCCAAAAGACTACACCCATTTCTTCGCAGTAAATACCAAAAATTTCCTCAACGCCATTGATCGCGTTTCTTCGATATACTCAGCTGGCACAAGTGAAATTGGCGTGAGGCTAAATATTTCCTCAACTGCGGTAAAAATTACATCAACGAAGGATATTAACCGCTCGTTTGATGAGTTAATTGCAACGTTTACGAAGGATGAAGAAATGCAAATTATGTGTAACTTCTTGTATATCAAAGAAATTCTGACTCTTGTTGATTCGCACGAGGTGAAAATTTTTGTTAAAGACTCAAACTTTCCAATTATAATAAAAGATTCTGACAACGAAAGCTTCTTTTATGTAATTATGCCTATGAAAATATGAAAAACATCTTCATAGGCTCGGACCATGCCGGTTTCGAAGTTAAGTCTTTTTTGTTACAATATCTTTCTGTAAAATATCAAAATTGTGACATTATCGACTGCGGAACCGATAGTATGGAGCGAACAAATTATCCAAAATACTCACATAAGTTATCAGAATCATTGCAAAATTCGGAAAATAGCTTTGGAATTTTAATATGCGGTTCCGGAGTTGGTGTTTCTATTGTGGCAAATCGATACAGTGGCGTGCGTGCTGCGTTAATTTATAACCAAAAAATCGCCGAACTTTCAAGGCAACACAACGACGCAAATGTTGCATGTTTTGGTGCGAGGTTTTTCTCTATAAATGAAATTAAAGATATGGTTGATACTTTTCTAACAACACCATTCTCTGGCGGAGTTCATCTTGAAAGGATTAATGAGATTGAAATTATATAAAACTCCATCATTTTGCATGCGATTTTTCGTAATAGGTGCAGGAATCGAATGTGATATCATAACGCTTATCTTCAATTGTATTTATTGAATTTTCCTGAATTGGCAGCCATTTTTTGAAAAATTCCTCGCCATCATGCATCGCAGTGACGAAAATAAATTCTTGTTTTTGCTCATTTTGAAGGCATTTTTTTACTATTATTGAAAGCTCGTCAGAAACCGTGAATGCTTGGTTTACGGTGGCTTCATATGTGTCTTTTTTGGAGTACATTTTATCCGTAACTGTAATTATTACCTTGGTTTCGGCTGGTTTTGTTGCCTCAATTGGTGCTTTAATTTTAGCATTTACAACCGTGCCGGCGATAACGCAGAAAAATAACAAAAAATTACGCATTTTCCTTGAAAAAACTTTATTGATGAGTATGCTCATGAAACTAAAAGTCAAGAAATGTCTATTTTTTTCATTGCATGGAGGTATTTGCTCTCCAAAAAATACAAATTCTTGCCGTCATTTTCCGTTTTTTTGGCATTTTTTGGCATTTTTTTGAGTGTATCCGTTTTAATTTTGGTGCTTTCGGTCATGAATGGCTTCAAGGACGACTTTGAAAGATTGATCATTGGCACGCGCCCACACATTACGATTTACCCCGATGGCAAAACATTTGAAAGCACTAGCAAGACAATTTCAAATGTGCAAAAAGTTCAAAATGACCTCAAAATTCAGACAACTTCGCAGGGTGTAACAAACGGGCAGGGTGTTTTGGTTTTTGAAGAAAAAACATCGGGAGTTATGATTAAGGGTGTAAGTTCGAAATATTTTTCACGAGAAACACTCAAAAACACAATATACGCCGGCAAGTTGACTGCGGGTGAAATTGTGATTGGTATTGAAATTGCAAAAACTCTGGGAATTGAAATTGGTGACGAAATTACGATACTTTCTTCAAAAATGAGGAAAACTCTCTTTGGCGAGGCACCAATTCATAAGTCTTACAGGGTTTCGGGATTTTTTAAAGTTGATATGTATGCTTACGATTCCACGATGGTTTTTCTGGATATTCAAAGTGCAAATGCATTGATTGGAAATGAGAATTTTGATGATGCAAATGCTATTGAAGTGATACTTCAACAGCCAAACTTCATGGATAAACTTTACGAAGAAATGGTGCAAAGTCCTTTGTTTGCTAGGAATTATATCACGAATTGGAAAAATGACAACCAGTCTTTTATCGATGCAATTGCAACGCAAACTGCTGTGATGTTTTTAATTTTAAGTCTTTTCCTAATTATTTCCAGCTTCATAACCTTTTCGATGCTATCTTCGGTTGTGAATGAAAAGCGTCGCTCAATTGCAATTTTGCAATCTTTTGGATACTCATCGCGCGATGTGATAAAGGTATTCCTCACTTTTGGAGCAATAATCGTTATTCCCGCAATAGCACTTGGTGGGATTTTTGGCTGCGTTATTGCGATGAATATTGACAATATTAAAGATATTTTAGAGCAAGAAAGCGGAGCAAATATCTTCGATGGAGCTTACTATTTTCTCTCATATATACCATCAAAGGTTCATTATGGTAGTGTTGTGAAAGTTTGTGCGTTTTCCCTTGTGTTATCACTTTTTTCCGTGGGAATTCCCGCTTTAAGGGCAGGTCGAATTTTGCCTCATGAATCACTAAGGTTTGAATAGTTTTTTGCATGAATTTATTGAATTTTTCTTTGTGTTTGAGCGATTTTTTACTATCAATTCTGTGAATTTTGTTGTGCATATAAGTTTAAATAAATTGCGAGCCTTTGCCAATATCGCACCTTCTTCGCCATTTCGATTGATTAACAAGGGCAAAATTTGCCTTGCGAAGCACAAAATCTGGTTCAAGTTGAGCAAACTCGCACACGGCAAGAAAATCTTCATTATCGATTTTCATCCAATTTTTGGCATTTTTTCGTGCTAAAATATCAGAACCTCGCTTAGATTGTGTGAGTCTGTCTAAAATTGATTGAAGAATTACCGCTCTCCAAAGAGCAATTTCCGGAGTTAAAATTTCCTGCATAAATGCGTTTATTAGTTTGTGAAAAAACTATAATAACCCTTTTTCAAGAAAGGAAGAGGGTGGAAGTCCCCAGTGCTAATGACACAAGAAATTGTGACAAAATAACCAGCCTTCCAAGCAAGTTTTATTGATACTCGCCTTGTTTGTGTCACTATTTTTTGGTACAAGATCGCCAAAGATAACTGCAAGCAAATCAATAATATTTCTCACAAAGCGACACAACTCAACCTTGACATTTCCCATTTTGCGTTTATAAAAGGAAAACTGTCATCACAAAAATGAACGATAAACTGATTTTAAAATGCAGAAATGGGGTTATGGAATTTTCTTCACGCCTGTTAATTGGAACGGGGAAATATACTTCGTTTGAACAAAATCGTGATGCACTAATTGCTTCCGGTGCGGAAATTATCACAGTTGCAGTGCGTCGTGTGAATATTGAGCAGAAAAATCAACCACTTTTGCAGGACTACATCGACCCAAAAAAATACACATATCTTCCCAATACCGCCGGCTGTTTTACGGCAGAAGATGCAATTCGTACTTTGCGTTTGGCTCGTGAACTTGGTGGGTGGAATTTGGTAAAATTGGAGGTCCTCTCTGATCCAAAAACACTCTATCCAAACATGATCGAAACAATTCGTGCAACGAAAGTTTTAATTGAAGACGGCTTTGATGTTATGGTTTACTGCACAGATGACCCAATTTTAGCACGCGAACTTGAAAAGCTTGGAGTTGTCGCAATTATGCCACTTGGTGCGCCGATTGGTTCTGGTCTTGGCATTCAAAATAAGCTCAACATTCGCTTCATTGTGGAACAATCCTCCGTTCCAGTTTTGGTTGACGCTGGCGTTGGCACACCATCGGACGCAACAATTGCAATGGAACTTGGCTGCGATGGAGTTCTTATGAATACCGCTATTGCCTGTGCACAAAATCCAATTCAAATGGCAGAAGCAATGAAATATGCGGTTATTGCAGGAAGAATAGGGTACTTGGCTGGGCGTATGAAAAGTAAAGAAATCGGAGAAATGTCATCGCCAAAGGAGGGGATGATTACCAAAATTATATAGTAACACTTTTAAAGCTGCATATATCATTTTAAGCCATTTTTAAGAATTTTATTTCTTTATGCTTAGGGTGGTATATGTGCTTAATTGCAATGTTAATTCGCTTGAATATGAAGTTAAATCAAGCATAATCTTTAATAAATTTGCGTATGTTAGCCAATAAATGCGAATTTATTAATTTGCAGTGCAGTTGATGCCTAAACAAATTTTTGTTAGTTACGAGTAAGAAAGCGTTAAAATCTTAAAAAAAATTAGTTTATTGTTCGAAAAAATACAACTCTTGTGAATATATGCATGACATTCAAATAAAACATCAAACAAAAGCGATAAAATCTCCTTTAAAGTGTAGTCCTCAAAAGTTAACACTTCATAGCAATAAGCAAGAAAAATCCTGCAAAAAAATCAAAAACAGCTTGCGTGCATTCAACACACTTTTGGCTTTCGCCGAATACCTCTTCAAAATCAAAAAACAGCTTTGCATAAAATGCATATAAAACCTCCTTTTGCTTTGAAAAAGTCCCTTTATAACTTATAAAGTTGTTGAAATATAAAATACAGATTCTGTGTAAGTCAAGCATTTTATGTTTTGCATTATATTAAGAAAAATACTTTATATAGGATATTTACAATATTATATTTAACATAATATACATTATGCGTGAATAAATTTTGC
>CANKQN010000056.1 GCA_947485035.1 Rickettsiales bacterium
TATCGTAATATACTATATCTCAGTGCTAATTCATGATGGCAAAGTGAATATTCAAGGTATTATTGAGAAAATTATTGAAAAAAAATGATTGATGTTGTAATTATTGGCTCGGGCCCTGCCGGATATTCCGCCGGAATTTATTCTGCTCGTGCAAATTTGAAAACTTTGATGATTTCCGGCTGGGAGGAAGGCGGTCAATTAATGCTTACAACAGAAGTTGAAAATTACCCCGGCTTTGAACACGCAATTCAAGGTGCTGACTTAATGGAAGCAATGAAAAAGCAGGCTCAAAATGTTGGCGTTGAAATGCTTCAAGCAATGGTTACATCTGTTGACTTTTCAAGCCGTCCGTTCAAATTACAAACAGATTTAGGCACGGAAATAATTGCCAAAACGGTTATAATTTCAACTGGTGCACAGGCAAAATGGCTTGGTCTTGAAAGCGAAAAGTTCTTCCAAGGATACGGTGTTTCAGGTTGTGCAACTTGCGATGGCTTCTTCTTTAAAAACAAAAAAGTTGCCGTTGTTGGCGGCGGAAACACTGCTGTTGAAGAGGCAATTTACCTAACAAACCACGCAAGCGAGGTCTACTTAATTCACCGCAAGGGCTCACTTCGTGCGGAAAAAATTCTGCAAGATCGCCTGTTTTGCAACCCAAAAGTGAAACCAATTTGGAACGCGGAAGTTAAGGAAATTGTTGGAACAAGTGAACCAAAATCGGTTACCGGTGTTGTTTTGAACACGCCAAATGGCGAAGAACAACTTGAACTTGACGGCATTTTCATTGCGATTGGTCACAAACCTTCAACGGAAATCTTCAAAAATTCTGGCATTGAACTTGACGGCGAGGGCTACATTTCCACAAAAGCTGGCACAACAAAAACCAACATTGAAGGTGTTTTTGCAGCGGGCGATGTTCAGGACAAAATCTATCGCCAAGCAATAACAGCAGCTGGAACAGGTTGCATGGCAGCGTTGGACGCACAAAAGTTTCTGGAATCCCACCATATTTCTGCATAAGTTATCTCATAGTTTTGTACCAAACGCTTGGTCGAAACAGGCACTCTATCAGACTTTTCACAATTGGCAACATATAGAACACCATGTAAATGTTGTAAAGCATGACGGATCGAATTATGCTTTTTTTCCTCAATTTTGGGAATTTCGCAAGCAAAAGTGCGGGATATAAAAAAAACAGCAAAATTCCCCAGATAAATATTTTCATGATAACAATCTGTTGCGATTGCGGATATTGCGTGATATCAAGGAAAAGCGTGATGATTATGTAGCCAACGCAAGCGATGTGACTTGCTGCCAGCGTAAAAAAAATGCAAAGAGCATTCAGCGGAGATGTTATCAAAAAATGTGGGAATTTCTGTAAAAATGTAATTAAATGCCCTTTTGACCATCTAACTCTTTGATTCACAAGGTTTTTTATATTAGGAAGCGTGGGTTCGTTCGTCGCATAACCTTCAATATAATACACGGTTTGACCTTGCAACTTCATTCGCAGACCAAGTTCTGCATCCTCGGTAACATTAAAACTGTTCCAGCCGGAAATTTTTCGCAAAGACCTTACGCAAAAATGGTTACTTGTGCCACCAAGCGGGATTGGTGCGTGAAGTTTTTGTAAAATTGGTAGCAGACTGCTATACCACAAAACATAATCAACAACCTGCCAACCGCTCATAAGTGTGCCATCGTTGATAAATTGAAGGGGAAATTGAAGGCAGTCGTAATTGAGTTTTTGCATGTAATATGCTGCACAGTGAAGTTGATACGGGTGAGGAACATCTTCAACGTCGTAAATAACAATATACTCCCCTCTGGCAAATTCTAAACCATAATTACATGCTTTTGGCTTTGTGAAAGGTGGAATTCGCGGCACAACTACAATTCTTTCATTGTGGTTTTTAGCATTGGTTTGGAGAAAAAAATTCGTCACAACATCAACCTCCTCACACAGGTATATAACTTCAAAATTGGGATATTTGCTTGCAAAAATGTTCTCCCGTAATTTGATGAGGTTTTCAAGCGATTCGTTATAAAGCGGGGCAAGAATCGTCCACAATGGAAGGTTGCCAACATTATTGTGAGCGGCAAAATTTTGCAACGATTCAATATCTGGAACGCTTCTTGTGTTGAATTTTGGCAAAATAAGCGGAAGAAGCGCCTTTAATGTTGAAAGAAATACAACACAAAACAGCAAAGCAACCATTTGCTTATGACCTGTTTAGAAGGGTGAAATCTTTTGGTGTCATTGCAAATGATTCAACATCGACCATTCTTCCTTTGAAGTATTTAAAGTTTTTGAGCAAACCTTCGTGAGTCATTCCCATGCGTTTCAAAGACTTCATTGACTGCGTATTGTCCGTCAATGTCACAGCTTCAAGCCTTTGAACGCGAAGAACTTCAAAAGCGTATTTTGCACAAGCCAAAAGCGATGCGTGCATTAAGCCATTTCCCCAATAATTTGGGTGAAGATCGTAAGCAAGCTCAATGCGTTTGTGATACGGTTCAGAGCTTACAAATCCGCAAGAGCCAATAAGCGTGTCGGTATCTGTGCGAACAATTGCCCAGTATGGGTAAGACCTTCCTTGTAAAAACAGACTTTTAATTTGAGCGGCAGCGGCGTTGACATCGCGGGGAATCATGTCAAGTGGAAGATATTTTGCAACGTGCGGATGTGTGTATAACTCAAAATATGCAAAAGCGTCCTTCAATTGAAATTCACGAAGGGAGATGTCCTTGCTTGTGATGGAATAATTTTGCCGCTCTATCATAAAAAATTAAAAAGTATTTGTAAAATCAATTGCAATTTGAACTTGCTTGCTAACCTGGTCAAATCCTGTTCCGCCAAAGGAATTTCGGCGTTTCACAACATTGCGAGTGTTAAGGTATTCAAGAACATCATGCGATATTTTCGGTTCAATACTTTGCATTGTCGCCAGTTCAAGTTCATGAATTTTACACGATTTTTCAAGAGCAAGTCGCACAATCTTACCCGTTGTGTGATGAGCATCGCGAAATGGAATTTCACATTTTTGCACGAGGTAGTCCGCAAGATCCGTCGCATTTGAATGACCCTCCTGTGCCATTGCAAACATTTTTTCCGTGTTAAATGTTATGTCATTAACTATACCATCAAGAACTTGCAGACTTAAAATGATATTTTCGATTGAATCAAACAAGGGCTCTTTGTCTTCTTGCATGTCCTTTGAATAAGCAAGTGGAAGACCTTTCATCACAACCAATAAATTCTGTAAATTTGCAAACATTCTTCCAGATTTCGAGCGAAGAAGTTCGGCTGCATCTGGGTTTTTCTTTTGTGGCATCATTGATGATCCGGTGGAGAAGGCGTCCGAAAATTTCACAAAACCAAAGGCATTTGTGGCAAAGATAATCATTTCTTCGGCGAATCTTGAAATGTGCACGGCAATTTTGCTTGCAAGATAGAGAAAATCAAGGGCGAAGTCTCGATCGGAGACTGTGTCCAAAGAATTTGCGGTTGGACGTTTGAAACCCAGCAAACTTGCGGTTTTGTGGCGATCGATTGGGTATGTTGTGCCAGCCAAAGCACCGGCACCAAGCGGGCAATGTTCTGCGGTTTCTTCGTGAAAATGTTTGGCAAGGCTGAGGTCTCTCTTGAACATTTCGAAGTATGCAAGTAAATAATGGGAAACAGAAACGGGCTGTGCAATTTGCAAATGCGTGAACGCCGGCATAATGTCGTCTATGTGATTTTGAGCTTTTTTTGCGATGGAATCAAGTACTTTTTGCAAAAGATGAACAACAATTTCGAACGATTCAACCGTGTGAAGTTTGCAGTCTGTGGCAACTTGGTCGTTTCTTGAACGCCCAGTGTGAAGGCGTTTTGCGGGTTCGCCGATAATTTCAGAAAGGCGACTCTCAACATTCATGTGAATGTCTTCAAGCTCGTGAGAAAATGTGAATTTCCCTGATTCAATCTCTTCTTGAATTTGAATTAAGCCTAATTTTATTTGAGCAAAATCCTCAACAGAAATAATACCCTCCTGAGAGAGCATATCAGCATGAGCAATTGAGCCCTTTATATCCTGTTTGTACAAGGCTTTGTCAAAGTCAATTGAGGCGTTAATTTTTTTCATTAAATCGCTCGGAGGAACTGTGAAGGCACCTCCCCACATTGAATTTGACATAACGAAAAATGGATTAACTACCCTTGTCTTGCTTTGTAACGAGGTTCAACCTTGTTAATTACATAAATTCTTCCTTTTCTGCGAACCAATTGGCAGTTTTTGTGCCTTGATTTTGCACTTTTCAATGACGATACAACTTTCATTTTGATACTTAAAAATACTCTTTTATACAAATAACTGTGGGAAATTTAGTTGTCAAGGAATTAATTTTGCCATCAGAAATATTAAAATATGCGCTATATTAGTGTTATAGTGTACTAGCATAGTGATACAAAAATAAAAAGAAAAAATCTTTATAAAAAAATCCAGCAACGCAAAGCCCCTAAAACCCCTTGTGTGGATTGATTTCTTTGATTATCCACAATTTTTGGTGTTATACTGTGATGATACAAAAATTAAAAAAGAAAAAATTATGCAAAATAAACCATGTCCTTCATTAAATAAAGTGAACCACAGCAAATTACGCGAATATCTTCATTTTTCGGCAAAAATTCCATAACTTCATCAAAAGATTTTCCATCAATCGAATTAAAACCCAAACTGGTTGCAATGTTGTGCAAATTTGTTGAAGTTTCAGGGAAAATTTCCCCTTTAACCGTAACAAAAATCAGGCTTGCATTGAGGTTTTTAAATTCTGAAATAAAGGCTTCTTGGTTTGAATTTTTACTTTTTCCAATAATGATGTAATCTCGTTTTATAGTTTTTGCTCCATCAATCCATTCAACCAAAGCCCTTGCACCACCTTGATTATGTGCACCGTCAAACCAAAATTCACAGTTTTTGGGTAAAAATTTATTTTTCACCATTTGAAGCCTCCCCGCCCATTTTGTATTCAAAACCGCCTGTGAAATATTGACAGTCTGAATGTTTAGCGTGGAAACAACTTTTAGTGCCGTCGCCAAATTTTCCAACTGATGCAAGCCAAGTAGCGATGGAGTTGGAAGAAATTGATCGCCGTTGTCGTCGGTGTAAAGTAGTGAGGATTTTTCATCAACGGCAAAACCTTGTTCTTTAAGAAGGGCAAGCTCGCTTTCGTTGAGTTTTTCAATTATTTCAAGTGTGTAGTCTGCTCCAAAAAAGAAAGATTCAATTTCAAATTTTTTTGCAAAATTGAACAGTAGCAAATTTGCGTCCTCAAACGACTGCTTTGCAATGATGGATGGAACCCCTGCCCTTTGAATGCCGGCTTTTTGCAGGGCGATTTCAAAAATTGTTGTTCCAAGATACTTTGTGTGATCAAAAGAAATTGATGTTACGACCGTGCAAGCAAGATTTGGGTGAGGAGTGTTTGGGATTGAATCGTCAAAAACATTGGTGCAGTCAAGCATTCCGCCCATACAACATTCGATAATGTTATATTGAGCCGGAAATTTTGCGAACAGGTGAAACGCTGCGGCGGTTGAACCTTCCAAAACGGTTGGGTAAAGTTTGTTTGCCTCGCAAACGGCACGAACTTCTTCAAGTGCCATAAAAACTTGTTGATTCGTTGCGTTATTTCCATTGAGGGAGAAACGCTCGGCGAAATCAAAAATATGCGGAGATGTGTAAACATTAACAGATTTCCCCGACTGCCTTAAAATTTCCGAAATAAATGCAATTGTTGAGCCCTTTCCGTTTGTGCCGCCAACGTGAATAACATTTTTCAGATTTTTATGAGGATTGCCCAAATATCCCAAAATTTGTTTCATAAGTGCGATAGATTCTGGGTGGGAGTATCCCACATGAATTGGCCAGTGTGGCAACTTAACTTCTGTGAACACTTGCAAAATAAACTTGACATTTCTTCAAATGCACACAAATTTAAAATTACAATACTTTTTTTGATGCACACTAGTTATGAAAATATATTTCAACGGCACATTTTGCGAAAGTTACGAGGCAAAAGTTTCAATAATGGACAGAGGCTACATTTTTGGCGATGGCATCTACGAAGCGTTTCTTGTGAAAAACGGCAAGTTTATCGATTTTGAACCACACATTAAACGCATGAAGCGTTCACTTGATATTATGAATATGACATTTCCCGAAATTGATAAACTTCAATCAATTTCAACAGATCTTCTTAAGCTAAATTCAATGCAA
>CANKQN010000057.1 GCA_947485035.1 Rickettsiales bacterium
ATAATAATAACACCCTTCCCGTTTTTCATCAATTCTGTTGTTGCCTTTGAGCGAATTTTGATTGCACCGTAGCCCGTGTGCATTGCTTTTGCAATTCCGGAATTGCGAATTATGTAAGCCCCTGTTGGAAAATCCGGTGCTGGCACTATAACCATTAATTCATCAATTGTAATTTCAGGGTTGTGGATAATTGCAATTGTTGCGTCTAACAATTCACCCAAGTTATGTGGTGGTATTGATGTTGCCATACCAACTGCAATACCTTCACTTCCATTTGCGTAAAGGTTTGGGAAACGAGTTGGCAAAACGGCAGGTTCAGTTTCGGAACCATCATAGTTTGCGATAAATGGAACGGTGTTTTTATCGATGTCGTCCAGCATTGAATGGGTGACTCTTTCAAGTTTAACCTCGGTATAACGCATCGCGGCTGGGCTATCACCGTCAATCGAACCAAAGTTACCTTGCCCGTTGATTAATGGCAAACGAAGGGAGAAATCCTGTGCCATACGAGCCAACGAATCGTAGATGGCGGTGTCTCCATGTGGGTGATATTTACCCATAACTTCCCCGACAATTCTTGCTGATTTTCTGTATGGCTTGTTGTAGTGCGTTCCAGATTCATACATTGCGTATAAAATTCGGCGGTGAACGGGTTTCAGACCGTCACGGGCATCTGGCAAGGCACGAGAAACGATTACACTCATTGCGTAATCAAGATATGATGTTTTCATTTCATCAACAATGCCAATTGTTTTGATATCGTTGTGAATTACATTATTTCCCGTGTTTTTTCCTTCGGCCATGTTTCAAGAACTATAATTTTATTGAAAAAAATTTAAAACCGTTCTTTTTAAATTGCAAGACTTTTTAAATCACACAAAAGCATTGCTAGAATTGCCAAAGCGTTGATACATTAAAATATTAAATAAAGCTAATTTTTTTCCTTGCAAAATTAAAAATAGTAGTTTATAATATACTTGAATTATCGTTTCATTTTTAAGAGGGAATATATGACATTTCGTCACAAGCTTATCTACTCCGTGGCAATTTTTATAAGCTTTACAGGGTGCGTTAAAACTTTTGGTTCGAATTATTACGCTCAAAAAGCATACCAATCCCTTGGACTGCAACCTTCGCAGCCAAAAAATTCCAATGTAATGCCATACAATCCAAATGATAAAAAAGCTGTGGAGCAAATAAACCCTTATGCACAACAAGCAAGACAACAGTTTCAAGCTCAATCAACTGCACCACAACAACCTAATCCACAATCAACTGCACCACAACAACCTAATCCACAATTACCCGCACCACAAGCACAATATCAACCATACCCTCTCAACAACACGGCAAATAACGCAATGCCAAATCCATCAAGGCAATTAAACCCCGTGCATATCACCAACTCACACTATGCACAATATCTTGCTGAACTTTCCAAGTATTATACACAATACGCTGAAATTTTTTCAGTAAAAGGTATGGTGAGCGATTCTCAACTTCTTCGTGCAAAATCGGCAACCGCAAAAAGCGGAAACGATGTAATGTTTGAAACTGAAAATTCGTTCAATCTGCCACTTGAAAAACAACCAACGATAGCATCTCAACGCAAAATTGTTGAAAATGTGAAAAGTCGCACTGAGATTTTGAAAGAAATGCCAATATCCGTTGCCCAATTACAAGCAAGTTTTGACTGTGTATTAATTGAAGCAAAAAACAATATATTTACACAAAAAACCGTCTGCGGCATGGCTTACCAACAGGCAATTTCCGCTGTTGAAGCGAAGTTTGGCTCAATGAATGAAGCAAAACCGCAGGTTTTTGGTTCAAGCGCAACACCACTTCCAACCGTTGAACAGTCGCTCACACCATCAAACCCATGGGATCCCACCCCAACTTCAACAAATATGCTTCCAATTTCCGACGGTCAATCTGGTATAACAATGCCAAATACGTCTACTTCCCCAACAACCGCCACAGGTGGTAATGTTGTGAATAACATTAACATTGTTCTTGGTGAAGACGCAAAACCAAAACCAAAGGAGCAATCAAGCCACTATGCGAAGTATAAAGACGAGTTTGAAGACAAAGCCGTTTTAAAATTTGACAACCATAAATCGTTTGCAGTATATTACGATGTAGGATCGTTTGCTCTTGATGCAAGTGCCATTTATTCGATAAACAAAGCAATTGAATTTACTCGCGATTACGACGACCACACAATAACCGTTCTTGGATTCACAGACCGCACATCGTCAAGAGACTATAACAAAGTTCTTTCTGATAAGCGTGCAAACGCGGTTTATGATGCTTTAATCAAGCGTGGCATTGCTAAGGAAAAAATTAAAAAAGTATTATTTGGCGAAGACTACAACACGGTTAGCACTCGTGATGGCGTTGGCGAAGCATTTAACAGAAGAGTGGTGATTGAGGTTAACACAACTGGAAAGTTTGATGAAGAAGACTTTATTACGGAAAAAGGCCTAGAAGGTGGTATTATTGAATAAAAAAATGAAAGATATAAATGAAAAAATTGAGGTTAAAAAACCTGCAAACAAGAAGTCTATTGAAAACAAGCATCGTGAATTAAAAAATCCACCAAAAGTTCCAAGTGCGGTTCTTAACGCGTTTGAAATAAAGGATGCTCACGAAGTTTTGCGTGTGAAATCGGACTTTGTCAAGAATCGCAAACTTACAAACTCTTCTAGAAAATGGGTTTCAAGACATATCAACGACCCATTCACTCAAAAATCCAAAGCGTTTGGGTATCGTGCCAGAAGTGCATTCAAGTTGCTTGAAATTCAGGAAAAGTTCAATATCATAAGTGAAAATTCCTCAGTTCTTGACCTTGGCTGCGCACCAGGTTCTTGGTCGGAAATTCTTGTCAAATTCACAAAGAAAAAGGTTATTGGCATTGATCTTCTGGCAACAGAACACCTTGAAGGTGCTGTATTTTTACAAGGAGATTTCCTTGATAAATCGGTTCAAAATGAAGCACTTGTTTTGAATAATAATAAAAAATTTGACGCAATCGTCAGTGATATTTCCCCAAACACAACGGGCATGAAAACAGTCGACCACTTGCGAATTATGTATGTTTTGGAAATTGAGATGGAATTTGTCCACGCAAATTTGACTATAAACGGAAGTTTTGTTTCGAAGGTTTTTCAAGGAGAAGGCTTAGACGAGCACCTTGTTGAACTTCGTAAATTCTTCAAAACCGTTCACATTTTTAAGCCAAAAGCTTCAAGGAAGGAGTCTAAGGAGGTTTATCTTGTATGTTTGGAATTTCGCCCGAATTTTAAAATCTAAGACTTAATAACATCGGATTTTGGAAATAATTTTAAAATTTCCAAAATTTTATTTTCCGAAATACCGTTTACAATGTTTTCAATGGAAGGAGAACTTACAACATGTAAGGCTTTCAGAAAAATAATTTCCAAAATTGCATATTTATTAAACGCATAAGAAAGTTCTTGCGTTGCGGGAAGCATGATATTCCAAATTCGCAAAAGGTTTGAATATGGCGTTTTTTTGTTTATGCACACTTGAATCTCCTCGTAAAGACAGGTTAAAAATTCCTCCAAAATAGAATTTTCCGTCACACCTTGTGCTTTAATTTGGCGAAGATTTTGCAGAATCGCATCGCCGTCGGCTTCCAAAACTGAATGAAAAAGATTGGATATATCACTTTTTGAAACCAAACTCAACATCGATTCAACCAGCGTCTCCGTTATTTCAGAATTTGGCGAACGCATTGAGGCTTGGTCAAGCATGGAGAGGGCATCACGAACGGAACCTGACGATTTCGATGCAATCAATTCCAAAGCCTGCGTTGCAATTTTGATATTCTCTTTTTCCGCAATTCCAACAAGGTGTTCAACCATTGCAGAAAGTGAAAGTGGTGCAAGAACAAATTTTTGACAGCGGGAAAGTATTGTTACGGGAACTTTTTGTAGTTCAGTTGTGGCAAAAATAAAAATTACACCAGATGGCGGCTCTTCAAGAGTCTTCAACAGTGAATTGAACGCTTTTGTTGAAAGCATATGAACCTCATCAACGATAAAAATTCGATATTTTCCCAGTGCTGGGTTATAATTTATGCCTTCAAGCATAACTTTGATATCATCAATACCAGTGTTACTTGCAGCGTCAAATTCAAGTATATCAGGGTGTGAACCATTGTTTGCAGATTTACAATTCGGACACTCTTCGCATGGCTTTATTGTGGAATTTTCAGTAATCAAATTAGAGCAATTCAGTGTTTTTGCGACAATTCTCGCAGTTGTCGTCTTACCAATGCCACGAATTCCTGTTAGCAAATAGGCGTGGTGAAGTTTGTTGTGTAAAAAACCGTTCGTGATTGTTTGAACAAGTACTTCCTGCCCTTTTAGTTGCTCGAAATTTTGAGGACGATACTTCCTTGCAAGAACGAGGTAGGACATATTTTTTTGAAAATGCAATTTAAAAACAGTGCACTTGACCTGCGTCATAAATTTTGGTTGCTATGTTTCCATTCTGGCCGTTTGAACTTAAAAACGCACCCAAGTGCAAATTTACTCTTTTGGTAATCATTTTTAATGTCAAGGAAAAAATATCTTGCACGGCGGAACTGACAAATTTCTATAGACAATAACAAAGTATGAGTTTATGAGTACTTTGTTATTGTTTGTTTTTTATGGAATGTAAGTTTTGTCAGTCTCAAAAAGTGGTTAAGAATGGAGTTTTGTATGGATACCAGAGATATTTGTGTAGAAATTGTAATAAAAATTTTAGACCGAGAGAGCTGAAATATTCAAGAGAGGTAAAATTAAAAGTGATGAAGTCTTATTTAAATGGTGTAGGAATTAGAGCAATTGAGCGGATATTTGATGTGTCAAATCAGTTGATTTCATATTGGATTAAGAAATATGGTAAAAAACTTGAAGAAATAAAATCAAAAGAAAAAGTTGAGGATGAAATAATAATGCAAATCCTTGAAGCAGATGAGCTTTTTACTTATATTAAAAAAACAAAACCAAGTAAGAATTTGGACTGTAGTAAATAGAAATTCATTACAGCTTATTGATTTCGAAGTAGGAGATTCTTCGGTTTCTACTTGGTTAAATTTAGTATTTAGGCTGCAAGAACGATATAAAATAAATCATCTATGCACCGATGGAAATCCTGTTTACGGATATTATAAGATCTCCAAAAAACATCATATTACAAAAGCAGAGACTAGCTTGGTTGAATCTTGGAATTGCAGATTAAGACACTACCTTGCAAGACTCAAAAGAAAAACTTTATGCTATAGCAAATCATCAGAAATGCTCCGCATTTCTGTGTTAATGCTACTAAACAAAGAATTCATTTATCATAATCTATAGAAATTTGTCAGTTCCTGCACGGCATTTTTGATGCGATAAAAACTCTTGACAATTAAAAACTATGCAATTGTATTTTTTGATATATTTATATTGTATATGGAAATTTCTCCAACATTTTGGGTTGCTTTTTCTTTTTTTGTATTCATCGCACTTGCTTGGAATACGCTACGTTCGTCTTTTTTAAATGCAATGCACGCGTACAAAACTGATATTGCCTCCAATTTAAGCGATATATACGCACAAAAAAATAACTCTGAAGAATATCTTGAGCAATCGCAAAAAGAATTGGCAGATTCCATCTCAAATTCTTATGTCCTCAACGCACACAAAGTTGCGAAAAGCATCGCAGAAACAAGCAAGGAAAAAGTTGCATACATTCGCAGAACTGTCAATTCTGATATGAAAGCATCAATGTCTGGTCTTGAAATTTTCTTCAAAGAAAAAACAAAAAAACGCATTTTGGAGCTATCATCAAAAGTTGTTCAAAAATACATAAACGCACACAAAAGCGAGTTCAACACAATTGCCGTTCAAAAAACCAAAGAAACTTTTTCGTCTTAATGTCAGATCAAAACTCCGTCGCACAGTTAGAAGAAATTCTTTCCGATAACAAAGCCTACAACATTTCAACATTTCAAATGAAGGAATTCATTTCTGAAAATGTCATTGTTGCTACATCACTCAATTCCGTCCACTCGTTTGCTCTTTCTGAAAAAATTGTGGAATTTGCGAAAAACATGGGAGAATTCTGCATAGTAGACGGCGATGCAAAAGACGGATGGGTTGCCGTTGAACTGCCATTCGCAAACACTTTA
>CANKQN010000058.1 GCA_947485035.1 Rickettsiales bacterium
ATATAACCTATATTCACTCCGCCAACAATCTTTGCTTTTGTGCCATCTATGTTATAGTGGTGCGTTTGACCAGGTAAAGTGTAGATTTTTTTTGTACCATCTTCATTTTGGTCAAAAATAAATTCATAACCTTCGGGGGCGGTTGGGAGAATGGGGTGGCGATAAACAAAGCATTTGTCAAATGTAGGCTCATCAAATAAACACTGCAAGAAATCTGCCTGCATTAAATCGCAACCTTGGAATATTGCCCAGCTACAATTACATTGATCCACAAACTTTGCAAACTGCAAATTGCAACCTTTAAATGTTCTATCGCGCAAATTACATTTTGCAAAAGTTGTGTTCACCATAATGGATTTATTGAATATAGCATATTGAAAGCTACACCCATCAAAAACTGCACCACTCAAATTCGCACCAGTGAAATTACAGCCGGTTAAATCTGCCCCATTTAACTTCAAACCAACCAAATGTGCGTTGGATAAATCCAGCCCAGCCAAGGATTTCCCCCGTTTGTGCAAAAATTCCAGAGCGTCCTTCCTGCCAAGGTCTCCCGTTCCTTTTTGTGCCAAAAGCGACCACGCACCAAGAATTTTTTGCTGTTCAATCATTTCGTCCTGCTTTGCCAGTGCTTTTTTTGTGTTTTCATCGGCGGTGTTGGAGTCTTCTATTTGTTTATCAAGGGCTTTTTTTTGCGCATTAAAAGCCTTCTTTGCGATGCAAATCGCCAAAATCGTCAACGGCAAGCCAACAATCGTCGCCCAACTTGCCACATTTGTTAAAGTTGAATCGCTCGCAACTGCGGGCAGGGAAAATAGCAGGGAAATTGGACAATATTGCATCACGCACACAAAAAATTTGCCCCATTGTGGTGGTCAAAAATTGAATTTTCAAGAATTTTGAAAAAAAGCTTGATTTTTATTTTTCTAGGAATTTATATGGTTTTAGAAGATGGGTGCGTAGCTCAGTTGGTTAGAGCGCGTCTCTGATAAGGACGAGGTCGGAGGTTCAAGTCCTCCCGCACCCACCAGTTTCTGTTTTGGTAAGTAAAGTTTAAGGTATGAAAGAAGCACAATACACGCCAAGCCACATCGCAAATTATTTTCTAGCATGTGCATCAGATGAAAGCATCGATATAACTCCGTTAAAGCTTATGAAATTGGTTTATTTCGCCTACGCTTGGTATTTATATTTAACTAATGGTGAAGAACTCTTTTCCGAGGAAATTCAAGCTTGGAAACATGGTCCCGTAATACCATCACTATACCACGAATTTAAACATTTTGGTTTGCATGGCAAAATCAAAAATACATATGCAACATATATCGACCTAGACAACGAAAAAAATTTAACACTTCAAAGACCAACAATTGAAGCTCATATATTAGAAAGTGATGACAACCTTAATGCTGGAATATGTGGCGTGTGGTTTTATTATAAAAATAAAACAGGCGATGAACTTGAATCGATATCTCATCATAAGGATTCAGTGTGGACGGAATACTACGAATCTGGTAAAAATGTTCAGCTTAATGATACTCAGGAGAAGCGAGATATGATTCAAAAGAGGTCTTGCATTGCATACAAGCAAGCAGAAGAAGTGTTAAACGGCGTTAGTGTTGACTGATATATGGCAAAGTTTCCAGTAAAAAGTACAAAAACAATTATCAATAAACATACGAATACATTTATTGATAACATTGGTGAATTTATTGCACAGTATGCGGTGCTAATATTTTGTAGTGCTATCGCCTTATTGTCTCTATATGTTATTCCTTTATACATTAACAATGTTGATAACAAAACAAGAATTGCACACCTTTGGAATGCAATTATATTCCTTAGCGGGTGGCTTGCAAATGTTTGGAAGAATGCTGCATCAAAACCAAAATAAACATTCCTAATCCACCCCCTCCAAGGCAATCTTTTTCGTCAATTGCTTCATAATATACACCGAAGTTTCTTCGATAGACTTTTCCGTTATGTTAATTACAGGGCAGCCAAGTTTTGTGAAAAGCTTTCGCGATTCCACGATTTCCTCCCGAATTTTATCAATGTCGGTATACTGCGATTTTTCCGAATCTCCACTGAGTGATGATATTCGCGATTTGCGAATTGCCTCCAAGCGTTCGGCATCGGCTACTAACCCAACAATTAGCGGTTTTTTTATGGAAAAAATAATAGACGGAAATGTTTCAGTTGTAACAAATGGAATGTTGACAACTTTGTAGCCTCGATAGGAAAGATAGATGCTCACCGGTGTTTTTGATGTTCTTGACGCACCAATTATAATAATATCCGCTTCGTCAAGGTCTTCTAATAATCCGCCGTCATCGTGCGATATTGTATAGTTAATCGCCTCAATTCTGTTAGCATAGCCAGCAGGAATATCGTTTGATATTGTGCTAAGAGTTCCCAAACTGTCTTCGCCCAAGTATCGTTGAAATGTGCGAGTAATTTTAGAAAGAATTGGAATGCAGGGAATGTTGAGGTCTGAACAAACGACTTGAAGCATTTCTTCGAATTTTGGCGAAACAATTGTGTACATAACAATTCCCTTGTTTTTCTTAATACCATCAACAATAACATTCATTTCGTTTTCCGTTCTTGTTAAAAACCAAGTGAACTTTTTGAAATCTACCTTTGGAAATTGTGCTGTAATTGATGATGCCATTGTTAAAAGAGTATCGCCCGTGGAATCGGAGACTAAATGCACATTACACGCCTTCGTTCCATTAACTTCAACAACGCCTTCAACCTTAACCTCCACTTCCTTCACTTCTTGAATTTCAGACATACAAAATATATTATATAATTTTAGCAAAATTCTATTGTTGGGGATTGTCAAATAAAAAAGTTGCAAAATGCAAAATAGCAATTATTTATATTGTAAATTTATAAGCTTTAAATGAGTAACACACACAACAAAATGCAGCACGCGTTCAAAAACTTTATGACCTTGTAAAGGAATGTAACGCAGCACTTGATGAATTCAAAGATTACTTCGTGAAGCCAGAAAAGGACGATATTATGTCAATTCTTAATACACTGCTTGACAAAGCGAAAGACGCAGAACCCAAACAATTTGGGGAGGTCGTCGCTAAAGAAACTGACGCGATATTTAAGATTATTGACAATCGCTGGGACCAAATTCAAAGCAACGCATTGAAGGATGATGATATTAGCCAAAGACTAGCAAAATTAATACCAGATCCATCTCAGCGTCAATATCATTTGAAAGATCACCAGCGATATTCCTCAATGCACGAACGTGCTGTATATGTAAGAGGTATGCTTGCTGATTCCATTACCCTTTCTAATGCCAGGAAAGAGCGTGACAAAAAAGAGCTTGAGGAGGTGTTTGCTCCTATAGCACCATCACGACTTAATAGCAATACAACACAAGATCTTCAACGGAACAATTCAAATATCTCAATTTCTTCGGTAAAAACTGCAACTAGTTATGGCAAAATTGCACCTCCTGAAGTCAAAGGCGAAATTAAAAAATCGCAACAGCGTAGCTAAAAAACCACAACTTGAAATATAACACAATGAAAAAAAAACTTGACAAGCAAAAAAACCGTGTTCTTTTTTAAAAAAATTCATTTTAACTATTTTTATACAAACATATGGCTGAAGCTTTTGAGAGGAATAAACCTCATATGAACGTTGGTACCATTGGTCACGTCGATCACGGTAAAACAACATTAACAGCTGCTATTACAAAAGTACAAGCTAAACTTTTCGGTGGTGCAGTTCAAAACTACGATGACATCGACAAAGCTCCGGAGGAGAAAGCTCGTGGTATCACAATTTCAACAGCACACGTTGAATATGAATCTGAAAACCGCCACTACGCACACGTAGACTGTCCAGGACACGCCGATTATGTTAAAAACATGATTACAGGTGCCGCTCAAATGGACGCTGGTATTATTGTCGTTTCTGCGGTTGATGGTCCAATGCCACAAACTCGTGAACACATTCTTCTTTCACGCCAAGTTGGTGTACCTAAACTTGTTGTATTCTTGAACAAATGCGACATGGTTGACGACCTTGAACTTCTTGAACTAGTTGAAATGGAGGTTCGTGAACTTCTTTCTTCATACAACTTCCCAGGCGACGACACTCCAATCATCAGAGGTTCCGCTTTGAAAGCTCTTAACGGTGAAGATTCCGAACTTGGAACACAATCTATCAAAAAATTGATGGACGCTCTTGACACATTCGTTGAAATGCCTGCTCGTGAACTTGACAAACCATTCCTTATGCCAGTTGAAGATGTATTCTCAATTTCTGGTCGTGGTACAGTTGCTACGGGTCGTGTTGAAACAGGTATCATCAAAGTTGGTGAAACAGTTGAAATCATCGGTCTTCGCACAACTCAAACAACAACAGTTACAGGTGTGGAAATGTTCCGTAAACTTCTTGACCAAGGTCAAGCTGGTGACAACGTTGGTATTCTTCTTCGTGGTGTGAAAAAAGACGACTTGGAACGCGGTCAAGTTATCGTGAAACCAGGAACAGTTACTCCTCACACAAAATTCGAAGCTGAAATTTACGTTCTTTCAAAAGAAGAAGGTGGTCGTCACAGCCCATTCTTCGCAGGTTACCGTCCACAATTCTATTTCAGGACAACAGATGTAACAGGTTCTGTTACTATTCCTGAAGGCGTTGAAATGGTAATGCCTGGTGATAATGTTAAAATCACTGTGGAATTGATTTCGCCAATTGCTATGACAGAAGGTCTTCGTTTTGCTATCCGTGAAGGTGGCAGAACAGTTGGTGCCGGAGTTGTAGGAAAAATTCTTGCGTAATTAATGCCAATTTTGCCCTTTGAACTTCGGTTTAAGGGGCAATAAGGAAATCCGTTTTTTCAAGCGTCTTTCCTTATTAAATTTTAATTGCTTGGTGGTATGTCTAACAGCAAGAACAAGAGATCTTACATAAAAATTTCTAATGGTGTGCTGAAAGAAACCGGTAGGATTGTATCTGGAAACAACACACGATATCCTACTGGCAAAAACGCCAGCAAAATGCCAGATAGCAACCCTTTTGCAGACAAACAATCACGAACATTTTACAAAGCATCGTCTTCCAACCCTTTTGCAGTCAAACAAGCCATGAAAAACAACTACATGGATTTGACCAATGGTAAAGAATCCAACACAGAACTTCGCTCTCAAAGTGGGACTGTAAGCAGCATGAGGAAACAGTCTGATAATCCGACAGAGAAACAAGTTCGTAAAATAGGCTTCAAGCCAAACATAACTCTGCAGGATTATAATTTTGGGCAAAATAATCAGCAGACCGATAAGGAATTGGAAGAGACCATTGCATACCTCTCATCAAGTGATAACATGAGTCAGCTAAATAACAATGATATAATACGTAAGCATCTGGAACGAGTCGCAGACTTCTTCGAACAAAACAATTGGAAAGGACATGCAAAAGCACAAGCAATGGTTGACACTGCGAATTTAGACCCTTTGAGACTGGTGCAAATAAAGTATAAACTGAGTAATGCAAAAGATCCTCTTAACGGACGCGTGCAAGATGCAACTATAAAAGTAAGTGAATACAACACTGCAAAAGCCAGACAATCGCTTGATAACCAAGCAAGAATTAGTACGGCATTAGTTAACGGCCAAAGAAGAAAGGTCACGAACCTAGAAAATGCAACGACTCACAAAGCAAGTTCATCTAAAGTTTTTCTCACTCCACAACAGCTTGCGTTGAGAGAAAAAGAAGTAAAATTGAGTAGGTCCGAAATCGATCAAAAGAAACAGATATTATTTATGTTTGAGGAGCAGAAAAAGGCACAAGACGCGGCAGAAAAAGCAGCGGCACAGGCAGCGGCAGATGCAAAAGCAAAAGCAGCGGCACAGGCAGCGGCAGAAGCAGAGACACAAAAAAAAGTGGTGGAAGAGCAACAAGTGGTGGTGGAGGCGGAACAAGAAGTGGAGGCTAAAACGCTTGAAACGGAGGCGGTGGTGGAAGGAAGCAATAAAAAAAAAAAAAACTAATAATGAAAATATGCAACAAGCAGTAACAGAAGCAGAAGCAGAAACAGGACCAG
>CANKQN010000059.1 GCA_947485035.1 Rickettsiales bacterium
AAGGTATTTCGCAGTAAATAGACTTTCTAACATTCTTTAATGCACCGTTAATTGAAAAGCCGTTCATATACTCTTAAATATTAAACTCTCAACAACCCCAATCTCCTCCTCACTCAATCCATAAAGAGCATAAACCATTTTATCAATTTCTGCATCTGTGCGAGTGAGTATTGATTGTATTTCTTTTGCCTTTTTACCGTCATCCTTAAAGGAGGTGAAGATTGCCCGTTCATCAAAGTTTGTAAGCTTCCCCACCTTTGCAAGTTTGTTAATCTCGGTTAAGAATTCGTCATCTTTAAGATTATACCATTTATGAAGTTTGGTGCTGAGCTTTGAAGGACTGCCCATTTTTGCCTTAAGATATTCTAAGAAGGCTGAGCTGAATTCACCCAGTTGTTTGGTTAAATTCAGCATTGCTTGAGCTTTTTCTATGAATGGTTTTTGTTCAGCAATAGTAATTTGTGGAATTGGTAAATTTCTAATATCGTTTATCAAAATCTTTGGAAACAGTCCTTTTTTAGCCTTTGGTGATGTTGCGTTGTGATAGTATCCCATCAATTTTGAATTTAAAATTGGTAAAATAAATTTTAAATCTATTTCATTATTTTGCGATATAATATTAATCAATGAACCATTATTATAACACTCTACATCAACATAAGTTGCTGTTAATTTGTCGCCTGTAATTTCCCTCACTAAAATTCTTGGCTCATTAAAATATTTTGGATTTCTTGGATTTGCGAGATTTTTGCCATATTTAACATAAATATTTGTCTCAAGATTTAATGAATAATGACCAATATCTTTTCCGCCAATTTCAATCTTGTATGTGTCATCAAGTTTTGTTGAAGAGTGGTAAATCCTGTTTTTAATAGTCTCTTCAGATTGCCCCCTGTATTTATCATAAGGTATATAACCTTGAGAAACATCAAAGAAATTTAAAAGCCTTGGATGGAGTTTGATTGTGTCTATCAATTTTTGCTCGTTCTCGTTAACCGATATAAAGCTCAATAAATTTTCGCAATTATCAATTAAATCCTGCTGTGTAGCAGTTTTGATGATATCAAATTTAGTATCATATTTTACAACTTTACACTTGTAGTCGTCGTTAGTTTTCTGAAATCCACAAATGCAAGTTCTAACATTTGCAGATTCAAATGTTTTGTCATCACTGAGGTTGGTTATGTTAATCAATGAATGATTTTCTATTATTCTTTTTCTATATTCTAAGCCGTATAAAGTTGATAGGAATGTATTAGGGAATATGTAAAATAGCCTTCCGTTGTTATTCAATAAACGTAATCCCTTTGAAATAAAATATATGTAAATTTCATAGTCAGGAACTAGGCTATCAAAGTTTGATAGATATTCCTTTTGTTGCTCATTAAAATCTACTCCATAAGGCGGATTGCCTACCACCACATCGAACTTAAATGGAAATTCCTCCTCCCACTTAAAAGCTTTTGGGTCAATGTTTGCATCGTCAATTAGAGAGTTGCCGACTTTTATGTTGTTATCAAGGGTTGTCAGTTCATCGCGTGAGTTTGCGGTTTTTAGCCATAAAGAGAGCTTTGTAATTTGAACCGACTCCGAGTTTAGGTCAACTCCATAGATGTTATTTTGAAGGATGGATTTATAAACCATTTGGTAGTTAAAAAGCCCAAGCTCTGTGTCGTCTCCTAGTTTTTTGAGGGTTTCAGAAACACTTAGCCACTCGTTTTCAAGATAGTTAAAGACCTCAACCAAAAACGCCCCTGAACCACAAGCAGGGTCAAGAACCTTGATTTGCTTTAGCTTTTCAGCATATTGTTTATAGCGGTTTATTAGCTCCCCGTTTGGATTTATCCATTTTTTTGGCTTGGTTGCAGGAATTTCCTGAGGTGTAAGTTCATCAAGTTTTAGTTCATCTTTTCGTTCTTTTAGCCAACCTCCAACTGCTTCTTCAACGATGTATTTTGTGATGTATTCAGGTGTGTAAAAGATTCCATCCTTCTTGCGCTTGCCTTGATTTTTATCGTGAGTTTCGTCGTTTAATCCAGCCTTTAAAGCCTCAAGGTCGGTTATTGATTGCTCAAAGATATGCCCTAGGATATTTACCGAGATATCGTTTTTGAAGTGATATAACCGTAGGAAGTTGATTAGCTTTTCAAGGAGTTTGGTTTCAATTTTGATGTCGTTAAATACATCATCGCTAGCAAAAAGCCCTCCGTTGAATTTATGAATATGCGGAGGATTTCCTTTGTCTATTGATGTAAAGAGTAATTTTAATCCATCCCACAAACCAAGACCTAGCTGTTTTGCAGTTTCTACCTTTTCAAAGGGTTTTGTGATGAGGTTATTATCCTCACAGAATCTTATAAAGAGCAATCTATCAAAAAGCTTTTGAGCTTTGGCAATAGCTGTGTCAGGCGTTGTTTGGTTTTGCTTAAGGATGTCGTTTACAAATTCCTCCCTTAAGGCTTTGTATTCTTTGTAGAACTTGTTTTGAATTTCCGTCTCCCATTTAGTTTCATCATCTAAGAGCTTTCTAACAAGCGAGCCTGTATCTTTTGTGATTCCAATAAGGTTTTGTTTGCATAAGAGGAATTGGAATTCCTTTTGCTTGTGAGGTTTACTTGCTAATTCTTCAATCTTGAATTCTTGGTATTTGCCTTGGTATGTGCTTTTGTAAAGACGGATTTCCTTAAAATTTGAGACAATTACAAACTCTATTCCTTGGTATTTTGTTGCATAATCAAAAGCTTGCCCGACAGGAGTTCTGCTATCCCCCTTGCGGTTTTGCTTTGCATCAAGGTTTGTTTTGCTGTCTTTGAGTTCAATTACAACTCGACAATCTTTGCCTTCATTTGTAAAGAAGCCCAGAATTCCATCAGGTTTTTGTCCGTCAAGTTCTGTTTTTTCTTCCTTTTCAAGGTTAGTTTCAGTTTCACCTCGTTTGTAAGTATAACCAAGAACTTCACCAAAGATATCATTCAAGAAATCTGTTTGCAATTGCTCTTCATTCTTTGATGTTGTTTGCAAAAGATTATTCCAGCGTGTGAAGATTTGAGTGCCAGCTTGCGTTATCTCAAGCTTGGTTTCCTTAATTCTTGATACGAGGCGATGACTATTTATTAACTCTCTCATACCCCAAAACAAACACCTAATTTCCCCTGTAAAGCAGTTTGATTTTTCTCGTCAAGCATTCCAATTTTTGCTAAAATATCCACCTGTAAAACATTTGCAAATTTCATTCTGATAATCGAAGGCTCGCTCAATTCCAGTTTTTCAGGGTTCGCAATTTCAATATCATTCCAAAGGTTGGAGTGTTTAGCAGATGTTATCATCGCAACCACAACAAAACCAGTTTGCTTGTTATATTCATCGCTTGAAACGATAACCGCAGGTCTCACTTTAGATTTTTTCCTGTCGTCAATGAATGGGAAATCTATAACTATGACGTTGAATTTACTGTATTGCATAAGATGGTTTTAAGAGTTTTCAGAGTTTTTCTTATACTTCTGCAAGTTTGCAAACGCCTCTTCGTCCTCTTCCGAGTTCCATTCACCAAACATCTTAGCCGACATCCCAGTAAAACCTAGCATTTCCTTTTGTTCGTTGATTGGCAGATTTGCAAAGTCATCACCAAAGACTGCTTGTAAAGAGGACAAGATAATATCCTTAACCGACTTCCTTTCAATTGCAGATTTCATTTTTAGAGCCGTGTAAATTCTATCAGGGATATCAATTGAGTATCTGTGATTGTGATTTTTTATAGCACTTGCTGACATAGACTTTATAACATTAATCTTCATACATAAATATGTATATCATTAACTTTTTAAAGTCAAGCTAAAACTTCATCTTCTCTAAATCACAATCTTTCAATCTCTTCATCATAAACCAAGCTGTCTTTTGGGTAATGCCAAGCTCCTTGCCTAGTTTCACACTTGATGTGTTTGGTGCATTGGTTAAAATCTCAATAGCCTTGACCCATTTTAAAATTGAAAGCCTGCTATTTTCTAGTGGAGTACCAATTTTAAATGAAAATATCCTTTGACAGATTTTGCACTTAAACCTTTCGTCATCCCTAAATTCACAGATGTGATGACTTTTGCAAAACGGACATTCGACTCCATCTTTCCAGCGTATAGCTATAAATCTTTTGATAGCTTGCTTTGCCGAGGTGTAGCTTCGCACGTGATCACTTAAAGTTCTTTTACGACTAACCATACGATGTTGTAAATTTATATTTTTGGTTACAGATGTATATAGCTAGAAGATGTGTTGTAGTGGGTTTATTCAGACCACTCTTTATTACAAAGTCTCTTTCCAATTGTCACGATGTCATCCTGCTTGGTAATATTGTAGTTTGCCAAATCAAAATACTTCAGCCCTTGCAACCCTCCTTTTGTATTTTTTATGAAATTTGTTTCAGCGAATTTATCTGTGATAAAAAATCTGTGAGGCTTTTCAAGAAGATTCCATCCAAGTATTTTCTGTGTTTCATTTATTATGTTTTTTATCCTTTCTTTGTAATCATCAAGTTTTGTTTGATTTTGCAAATCAGAGTGTCTTTCAATTTCATAATCAATCCCTCCACCGTATGTTATAACTGCCTCTATCTTTCCAACAAGCTTAATGGACTTGTCTGCGTATATTCCAATGAAGTTGGCTATTTCTCTTTTAGGTCTATCAAACCCATCGTAATAAATGCCAAATTTCTCGTTGAGCTTGATTGTAGCACTGCATGGAGAGGCAAACATTATACAGTCTTGATTAATGATAAGATGCCCCAAGATATCTTTATAATCTTCAATCATCTCGTGAATATCAGTTTCCCAGTTTTCAACTTTTGATTCCAAAATTTCTATAATTCGCTTATATGTAGTATGGACAACAAATATCTCTTCAGTTATTTTTTGCAATGGTTTTATTGTATCTTTTGTAAGGCATATCAAATATTTCCTACCAAATATATCTTTTGTATTTTTAATTGATTCAATATGATTGTTAATCTGCTGGTCATATAAATCATTTCCAAGTTTTGCTTCAATAAAGATATTGATAGGGTTTTGAATTATGCAACCATCGGGTCTACTATTTGAACCATTTACTTGATTTTCAAACTGAAGACCAACCTTTGTATATTCTTGATTTTCGCTCTCTGTAAGTGCTTGCAGTATTGCATCCATTTTCTTTGGAGCAAATTGATAGATGTATTTGAATGCTAGAAGTGTATTATTTGTAATACAGTTTTCTTTTTGTGAAAACTTTTGAAAGTATGAAACTTTAGACATCTTAAGATAAATGAACAATGTATTGAAACATAGATTTGTTATATGGAGATATTAAAGTCAAGTTTAGTCTTGCTTCTCTAAGGCTATAAAATCAAGCCATCATTCCAAACCTCCCTGTAAAACTATCAATTGCAACTGCACAAGTAATTGATTCTTTAAAATAGCTATCACCTAAGATTTTGAGTAAAATAGGAGTATGATTTATGATGTTAATTTCCTTCTTCTTAGTTCGGGTTATCCCTGTTTGGCGGAGCCACGCTTAAAGCCTTGTAGAATAAGGGTTTTTGGCTTTTTCCAAAGTTTTGGAAAGCGTTTTAAAAAATCCCATTGCTACTATATTGCTACTTTGCAAGTTAAGTTAGGTTAAGTTTCATCATTAAATTTTTGAGTTCTTTGATTTGTCTTTTTAACTCTAAAATCTTATTTACATACCTTCCTTGTTTTCTTGGTGTTTTGCCTCCGTGGTGTTTGCATCTGCCGTTTTTCATTGTTTTTGCCCTGCAAATTCCACCGTGCCTTGCTTTTGCACCACATAACGGGTGTTTTGATAAATCATAGGGTTTGTTACTGTTTTTGAGTAAATATTTCATACTTTCCCCTTTTCTTTGATTATGATTTTTTTCGTATTCAAGCTCTCTTTTTGCTCAATTTGCAGGTGCGAACCTTCATTTTTGTGCTTTGCACACTCGGTCTCCTTCGGTTTTGCCTCATTTTGTGCGTGAATATTTACTTGATTCAGTGTGTTATTTTGAATTTGCGGAAATCCCTCCCTATACGCCTTCAATGAAAGCAT
>CANKQN010000060.1 GCA_947485035.1 Rickettsiales bacterium
CCAGTTGCAAGGGCAAAGTTCGTCCGTTTGAAGAGCGTCTAAAATACGAAGAACTTCATTTGGATTTCTTCCAACACTTAAATCGTTCACTGAAACATGGCGAATGATTCCTTCGGGGTCAATAATGAAAGTTGCACGGTTTGCAACAAATGCAGTTTTGTGCATAATTCCAAGAGCTTCCGTGAATTTTCCGCCAACATCGGCAAGCATTGGAATTGAAAGGTCTTTTAAATCAACATTGTCTCTTTTCCAAGCAAGGTGAACAAATTCGTTGTCTGTACTTGCACCAATAACTTGTGCGTCACGGTCGGCAAAATCGCCGCTTAATTTTGCAAATGCAGCAATTTCAGTTGGGCAAACGAATGTGAAATCTTTCGGCCAAAAGAAAAGAACAAGCCATTTACCTTTATAAGTTTCGTTGTTCATAACAAAAAATGCTTCATCAGGCGAAGAAGGGTATGCACCTGCTTTAACAGCTTTAAGGGAAAATTTTGGTAAAGAATCGCCAATTGTAAGCATTCCTTGGTTGTGCTCGTGTGCATGGTGTTCGTGGCAAGCCATATTGTTTTAAAAAAGTTATACCCACTATATATGTCAACTTTTTTGAAATTCAAGGAAATTATTATGATTTTTTCTCTTAATTGCTTCTTCACTTTGTAACAACAATTTACGATATTTCTGTAAATAATTAACACAATTGTATGAAGAAATTTCCAATTTTTTTTCTTTTCACCGATTATTTTTGCATCACTGTACTAGTACGCTATAACAAAATGAATGCGGTGTTTAACAAACAAAATGTGAAAAGTCAATTTCCATAAGGGTTCTTTGGTTTTTTCGTTTTTTGGAAATTTTCCGATTTTTATTTTTGTTATAGTATAGTGATACAGCACAATACCTCTTGAAAAAATAACATACTGAAAAAAATACTTGACATTTAAAATTTATTGGTTTTAAAACTTTTCGTCCGTGGGGAATTAGCTCAGTTGGCTAGAGCATCTGCTTTGCAAGCAGAGGGTCAGGAGTTCGAGTCTCCTATTCTCCACCACGAAAAATTTTTTTATAAAAAATGGATATATCAAAAATATCATCAGGAAAAAACTTCCCAGAAAATATTAATGTTGTAATTGAAATTCCGGCGAATACTCCGGGTGTGAAGTATGAATTTGATAAAGAATCCGGTGCAATTTTTGTTGATCGCTTCTTGCAAACTCCAATGCATTATCCTGCAAATTATGGCTTTGTTCCAAATACACTTTCTGGCGATGGCGACCCCGCAGATGTTCTTGTTATTTCACGCTACAACCTAATCGCAGGTTCTGTTATTGAAGCAAAACCAATCGGAGTTCTTGTTACACAAGACGAAAAAGGCTACGATGAAAAAATTCTTGCCGTTCCATCTAATTCAGTTTCAAAAGAATACGAAAATATGAACGATTTAACCGATTTACCAAAGATTATCCTTGACCAAATCCAACACTTCTTCGAACACTATAAAGACCTTGAAGTTGGGAAATTTGTTAAAGTTGAGGCGTGGAAAAACGCAAGCGAAGCAAGGGAAATTCTGAAAAAATCTGCGCTTGTTAAGTAATTTCTTACCCAAAAGATGAAGCTGCAACAATCATCTTTTTCGGGAGTTATTAAAGAACTTCGCACACGAAAATATAACATATTTCTTTTTTACGGCAACGAACCCGCACTTATAGGTGAATACGTTTTTTCCATTCGCACGACATTGAAGGATACTCACGAATTTGTCAAAATTTCACCAGACGATACCGACTATCTTTCCCGAGCAACCAACGAGTTTTTCACAGATTCAATGTTTGGAGAGAAAAAAGCGGTGTATATTGAAAATTATAAGAAGACGGACTACCGAAAAATTACCGAAATTCTTGAAAAAATCACAAAAAACGACGAAAACATTTTCATATTGTCGCAAGATTCCACACTTGAAGCCACAAATTCCATTCGAAAGATTGCGGAATCATTGCCAAATTGTGCGTGCATTGGGGTGTATGCCGAAAGCATGGCAGTTGTGAAATCGCAAATTCAAGGGTTACTTAGCGAGAGAAAAATCACAGCTTCCACCGAAGTTCTTTCGCTTTTATGTGATATTATCAACCCTGCGTTAATTGCAGGAGAAGTTGCCAAAATTGAAACTTTTTTATTGAGTTTAGAGCAAAAAATTCTCACAGCCCAAATGGTTTTGCAACTTGTGAATCAAAATACGGACTCCAACATTTTCGAACTGCCGCTTGTGATTTTCGAGAAAGACATTGGAAAATCTCTTGCAATGATTGACCATTTTTACCGCAACGATGAAGATCCATTCCCAATATTTTTCGGCATTCAGTCCTATGTAAAAAAGCTTTACTCTGTGCAGAATGCTCTTGCAAGTGGCGAGCAGTTAGAAATGTTGCTGAAAATTCACGCAATTCATTTTTCGCAAGTTACAACATTTAAAAAGCATATTCAAGGTTACAATGTGCCAAAATTGCTCACAATTCTTGAATCTGTAAATTCAATGGAACGAAATATTCGCTTTGGCAAAGAATTTGCATTTAATTGCATTAAAAGCTTTGCAATTAATTTATGATAAAGCTTGTTGCATTTCTATTTTTTGCCTTTGTTGAATCGTACTCGTTTGCGGATATCAACCTTGGTGCATCAATGAATAATTCCACAATGAATCTTTCACCAATTACTACAAATGCGGATAATGAATATACATTTCGCAAAAGCTCAATTTCACTTTACGGGCAGAAGTCTATGTTAAAACAAACTTTATTCTTCACAGGAAAAGCGGAGGTTGTGGATATATCACGGGACGCACTAACCGTGAATGGAACTGAAATTGCATCGCAGAAAAGTCAGGGGATAAGGTCAATTGATTTCACCGCTATGAAGTATTTGTATACAAGTAGGGGTTGGCGTTATCACGGACAGGTTGGGTATAACATTCAGGGAAGTCAAACCGCAAGCAATTTAGCATTCATTCTTCCAAATGATGAATACGGTGCAAGTGTGGTTGCAATTCGTGCAAAAAAACCAAAAGGTGTAATAACTCCAATTTTAAACGGAATTATGGGAATTACCGATGCCCCAATAAAGAAGCTTGAATTGGGAATTTATTTTGGGGATAACTATTATTACAGAGAACTCAGCGGTCTTCTTATTGAACCAATTTCAAAGAAAATTAGCCTGAAATTATTTGGGAAAATGCGAAATTACACTCTTAATTCAGGTGCAACGGCATTTCTTAACGAACAAAAAATTATGGGTGGTATTATATTCAAAAACCCACAGCACAATTCGCTTGAATTCAATTTGTATCGCGATTTTGTGAGCAACGAGTTTGGCTCTTCTGTTGGCATTAACTATTTTATCGGCAGAAAAAATTCAGACATTGAAACGAAAATGCTGAATTATTATGAAAAAAAGTATGTTAAAAAACAGAAAACCAGCAAATCTGCGGACGACAAACGCAAAGAAGTTGAGCAAATGGTTGATGACATTTTGGAAGAGCGTGGGTTTTAGAAAAATTCCTTGACAAGATAAAGCAAGTGAAATATTAGTATTTCAAATATTTTTTTACACCACAATGCGTAACATCGCAAAAATTACCACTCTTTTCACGACTATCGCATTTTTTTCAACAACAACCTTTGTAACCGCTTTTGCAGAAGATGATACTTCCGCCCTTCAAAATGAAATTAATCAATTGAAAGCAAAGCAAACACAAGCAGAACTTGAAATATTAAAAAAGGAGTTAAGCGAGCTGAAAATTAAAATGCTTGAAGAAAAACTTGCCAACACGGAAAAGCGTCTTGATGATAAAATTTCAACTTCGGAAAAGCGTCTTGATGATAAAATTTCAACATCAGAAAAACAAACGGACATTAAATTTGAAGCAAAAAACGATAACATTGAAACAAAAATTCAACAGTCAAATTCACAATTGGTGTTAAATGTTGGCGATAAAACCACTGATGTCAAAGCCTCAACAATCGCAAAACCACGCCCTATCGCATTTCATATCGCCGTTGCATCGTCATCTTTTCAATCAATGCTTGGTGGGTTAAACCTTAGTGGTTCGTCGCTTGGTCTTTCATACACAAAAAACCGTTTCTTTGGTGAGCTTTCTGCAACGAGTATGTCTGGGAAATATACTACAACAACTTATTACACATGGGGATATTCATCATACAGTTACGACACAACATTGACAGCAAGAATGCAATCTGTTGATTTAAAAATTGGCTATAAACTTGGTGGAAATATTGTGAAATTTGAACCATATGTTGGTATTGGAAGAGGCAACATGTCATTCGTTGAAACTGATTACGCTTCAACATCATACACTCAATTCACACCGGGTGCGAAGTTGAGCATTGGAAGTTCGAAAGTTAGGGGATATCTTGATGTTGCAAAACCTTCCGTTATATCCAAAGACGAAAATTATGATAGTTTTGGCTATACACCCGGTGCTATTGCAAAAATTGGTCTTTCATTCGCATTTTAATTGACATTTTGACTACTATGATTTGTCTTCACGAAGAATTATAGTAGTTATTAAAATGACAGAAATCACAAAGTTTTTTGAACTTCGCAACGAGGCAGAAATTCATAAAAAATGGGACGCACTTGCGGTGTATAAATATCAAAAATCAGAAAACGAATTTTCAATCGATACTCCGCCTCCAACAGTTTCAGGATACCTTCATATGGGGCATGTCTTTTCCTATGTTCAGTGTGATATCATTGCTCGTTATAACCGTATCGCAGGAAAAAGCGTTTTCTATCCAATAGGTTTTGACGATAACGGACTTCCAACCGAACGCCTTGTGGAAAAGCAAACTGGTAAAAAAGTTGGAATTAATTGCACGAAGGAAGAATTTGAAGAAGAATGCTTCAAAGTTGTTGACGAAGTTGAAGGAAGGTTTGAAGAAATGTTCAGGTCTATCGGTATATCATACGATTGGTCGCTGAAATATCAAACAGTTTCCAAAAAAACCGAAGCAATTGTGCTCGAATCATTTTCAGATTTACACTCCAAAGGGTTGATATACCTTAAAAATGCACCTGTTTATTGGGATATTGAAGACAAAACCGCCCTTGCACAAGCAGACTTGGAAGACAAAGAACTTGATTCAACACAATATTTCATTCCATTTTCTTGCTCCAAAACAGGGAAAATTGTTGAAGTTATGACAACTAGACCCGAACTGTTACCTGCCTGCGTTGCGGTTTTGCACCACCCTGAAGACACCCGCTTCACAGGAATTTCAAGCGTGAAATTGCCATTTTTTGGCGATGAAGTTCCGCTTTTAGCAGACGAAACCGTGAAGATTGATAAAGGAACTGGCGTTGTAATGTGTTGTTCTTATGGAGATTGGGCGGATGTTGAATGGATTAGAAAACATAAGCTGACTCCAAAACCTTTAATGCTTGAAAACGGAGAAATTGCACACGAATTTTACAAAAACCCTGAAAATGGAAGGTTTTTGCGTGTGAGCAATGCTCGCATAAAAATTGTTGAAGAAATGACAAAGCTTGGTTTAATTTTAGATTCAAAGAAAATTTCTCACGCTGTAAAATGCGGTGAGCGTTCAGGAAAACCCGTTGAAATTATTGAACAAAAGCAGATTTATATCAAAACTCTTCCGTTTAAAAACTTTCTGCTTCGTGCAACAAAGGAGCTTGAATTCACGCCATCGCATATGCAAGTTCGTCTTGAAAAATGGATAGAGGGCTTGAATCAAGACTGGTGTATTTCACGAAATCGCTTTTTTGGCATTGAAATTCCTTACTACACTTACGAACTTGGCGGCGAGAAATCTGAAATCATTTTCCCAAATGGAATTCAAAATTCGCCGGAAGTTGAAAATATTCGCAAAGTTGATGGTGGGTATTTGGCAAATTACAAAGGTGTTGAAACAAAGTTTTCATTTCAGTATGTTTTTGATACTTGGTTCACATCGTCGCTGACTCCACAAATTGCGAAAAATTCACTCAAAACCGAAAACCTTCCG
>CANKQN010000061.1 GCA_947485035.1 Rickettsiales bacterium
CAATGCCCGTCAGTTGAGTTTTTCGATTTAAAAATTTCATAAAATCGCTAATTTCAAGATTGCTCGCACTCGATTTTAACGATATAGTTTTAAGAATTTTATCGCTCGAAGTCGCAAAACCATCAAGTGCAATTGTTCCGCCAAAGGCCGAAGTGTTAATCTTAAAATTGAAGATATTTTTGTCGAATTTCAACATCGATTCGGCGTTTTTGAATATTGTGTTTTTGTATGTAAGTGATTTTATGGAAAGCTTTGCTTCAACTGGAATATTTGCAATTTTGGGAATATGCAAGCGTGCATTATCCCTTGTCTCACCTAATGTTATTGGTTTTTGTTGGGCATTTTCTATGTAATCGTCAATGTTGATATTTTCACTAGAGATGTTCAAAAATATCGATTTTGTTTTCGTCATAAAATTCAGAATTGACGCAATGTTTATGGTAATATCATTCAATTTAATATTACTGCTTTTGTGTGTTTGAAATATGCCATTTTCTAGGGTAAAATCTATTTGAGCATTGACTTGTTGTGGAATATTTTTGAGGTTTTTGACATCAATTTCAAATGTATTACAGAAGTTTTTGGCATCAAGAATTGTTGCAACAAGCGTACCTCTTATTTTCGAAAGCATAGGGTTTTCAGAAACAGTTCCGCCCACATCTTTTGAGGATATTTCAAAGTGTTGAGATTTCACGAAAAAATTAGAAATATTCAATTTGTGATTGGTTAAATCTGCCTTGAATGAGAAATCGACGGGTGGCATTTTGTGCCAAAATTGATAAGTCGTTTGCATTTGTTTTGCAATTTCACCAGCAAGAATATTTGTCCCCGAGGCTTCAATTCTCAACTCGTCAAAAAACATGAAATTTTGCATAGGATTTTTTGGATTTCTCACATATTTTCCTTCAATTGTGGCATCACCAAGTTCAGATTTCACCGATAAAATCGCCTCGCCATCGCCATCTTCAAGTAGGTCTCTGAGGCTTGAAAGTTGAAGATTCAATAGGAGGTTGTGGTTATCGATGTGGATTGAAGCGTGAGCTTTAATTTTCGAATCGTAGCTTGGCATTGAAACTTTTGCGTCAATATTTGAAATTTTATGCGAAATATTGCTATTACAAACTTTATATGAAAAATTACTATTTGAAATTTTTAAATTCGAAAGTACAATGCTTTTGAATTTATGCAACGATTTTTGCGATGTATTTGTGGACTTTGAAATGGCGTTAAGTTCAGCTTTGGAAAGAAAATTGTAGTTATTATTGCACTTAATGATATCGATGTTTGCGTTGTCAAGAATGATGTTTTTAATGACGAGTTTGTTAAAAATCAACGGGAAGATGGCAATTTTTATATCAATTTTTTTTGCAGATACAAGGTTTTTTTCCTCAAAAGATGGGTTTGAAACCGTCACATTGTGTGCAGTTATGCCGAAAAATGGCAAAATTGAAAGGCGAGCTTTGCCCAAAATCATAACTTCAAGACCGGTTTTTTCATATATCATGCGATTAATTTCTGGTAGTGGAACAATTTTTTCAATTGGCGCAAACCTTGGCACAATAAAGGATATGGCAATTATAACCGCTAAAAACCACACGAATATTTTAAAAATTGCACCAGAGAATATCGATAAAAACGACGAGCGATTCGTTCCCACATTAGACTTCGAAGATTCCAGTTCTGGCATGGGTTTTTGGCTACTATTTTATAAATATAAAATAAAATATATGGTATTTTATTTTATAAATGTCAAGAATTTTTGTTTAAATGTTATGAGTAAAAAAACTTCTTGACAAATCATTTTCTTATATATATTTATAATATAAAATTATTTTTGATCTTTAACCATGAAAAAAATCATTCCATTAATTGCACTTTCTGCCTTAGTTATTGCTTGTGGCAAAAAAGAAAGCTCCAATAAAAAATCCGAACAATCGGATTCAAAGTCAAAAACATCCATAAGCGGAAAAGCACTTTCTTCAGTTCAATCACTTTCTACAAAAGGTTTTGTTGCTGATAGAGTATTCTATAAGTTCGACGACGCTTCTGTTCAAGACAACCACAAAGCCGATCTTAAAGCACAAGCTGCATACATTAAAGAAAGGCTTGCAGAAGATTCTACTCTTGAAGTTGTCGTTGAAGGAAACTGCGATGAAAGAGGTGGAGTTGAATACAACATGGTTCTTGGTCAAAAAAGAGCAGACTCCGTTAAAGATTTCCTAATTGCACAAGGCGTGGCTTCTGAAAAAATTAAGGCTGTAAGCTTTGGCAAAGAAAGAGTAATTGTTGCGGGAACTGACGCAGTTGCTTACTTACAAAACAGGGTTGCAATTACTAAAATTGAAACTAAATAAACCACTGTGCAATACATCGGACTGCCAAATGCTAGAAATTTTTGCCAAAGCTTAAACGCTTTTGAACCTCAAATTTCTACATTTTCCGATGGCGAAATATCATTATCAATCGATGGTTTTGATTTTTCGCACAAAAAGCTTTGCATTGTTCAGTCCCTTTTTGGATCGAATTCCGCAATCCTTGAATTGGCACTTTTGCTTAACACACTGTCTCGAAACACATCAGTTGCACCACACTTGTTATTGACATACCTTGCTTACTCAAGGCAAGATCGTGAAATTACACAAACATCACCAATTTCCTCACTTGTAATTGCGCAGCTACTAGCAACACAAAAAATTCAAACAATATCAATTGTCGAACTTCACGCGCCGCAAGTTCAAGGCTTTTTCCAGCAACCTTGCTTCAATATTTCTCTTGAAGATTTTTTTATTTCACATATTTTACAAAATTTCAATACAAATGAAATAGTAATTTGTGCAGCTGATATTGGTGGTGCGAAGACATCTCGGAAGATATCCACAAACCTTCAATGCTCAAGTGCAATTGTTGAAAAAATGCGTCCAAAAGCAGGCGTTTCGCATGCAATGTCGCTTGTTGGTGATGTTCAGGGTAAAATATGTATTTTAATTGACGATATTATCGATTCGGCTGGAACACTTTGCAACGCTGCTGATATGCTTATACAGCATGGAGCTAAATCTGTAATTGCCTATGCAAGTCATGGAATATTTTCTGGCGAAGCGTTAAATAGGATTGAAAAATCATCAATTACAAGAATTTTTATTTCAAACACAATTTTCCAGTCAAATTCGGGGAAAATTGAAGTTATTGATGTCTCGCAGTTTGTAAAAACACAATTTGAGGCGAAAATAAAAAACTTCTAGAAAATATTTGATATCGTAATATCGCGACCAACGCCGTTCAGAACCACAATAGCATCATCACCCTTTGAAAGACCAATAATTGCCTTTGCAATTGGTGCGTGAATTGAAACAATGCCTTTTGAAACATCGGAGTCGTAATCTGATAAAATTTTGAATGTTTTTGTTGAATTATTGTCGTCAAATTTAATTTCAACAGTTGAACCAAAGGATACCGTTGTGAAAGTTTTACTTTCAACGTCAACAATTGAGTGCGTTGCGATGACAGTTTCAAGATCGTTAAGACGAGATTCTATCATGCGTTGTTTTTCCTTTGCAGCGGCATATTGTGCGTTTTCGCGTAAATCTCCGTGACTGCGTGCGATGGAGATTTCCTCCGCAATTGCAACCATTTGCTGATTTTTGATATTGTCAATTTCTAATACAATGCTTTCGTAACACTGTGGTGTGAGAAAGTTATTCATATATTTCTGTTATCTTTTGGTATGATAAAAACGACATTATTGAGGCTTGAATTTACCAAAATTTGGCAACCAAGGCGAGATGTTTTCGTTAGTCCAAAGGCAAGGTCAAGCATATCCTCTTCGTCTTCTTGTGCTGGTTTTAGCGAGTTATAAACACTTTGTTCTTCAACAATTACATGGCACGTTGAGCAAGCAAGTGAACCTTCGCATGCACCTTCGAGTGGTATGCGGTTTTGGTGGGCAACTTCTAAAATTGAAAGACCCTCCTGTGCTTCTACCGTTTTTAATTCACCGCTTGGCAGGCGAAAGTGTATGATAACCATGAATTTAATATTAATAATGACTTGACATACATTGCGTTTTTTTATATATGTCAAGTATTTTTTTGGAAATTTATATGACTTAAACTCTCCTCAGCAAATCTCTAACATGCTTGCTGAGGTTTTGTATATAATTCGAGCTTATTGCAAGTCAGCAACATCAAGTCGGGAAGAGTAATTTATTGCTTCGCCACAATTCGTATATTTTCTGGTGGTAATTCAATTCCTTGTTGCACATTGCAACTGCTATGTATATACAATAACACCATATTTTTTACTGTATTTCAAGGTTTTTTTTGCTTTATGAATATTTTTCTTGACAAAAGATTTTTTTGCAAAGACACGATGTGTTATTAATTCAAAATAACTAGTAATATTAATATGAACAAAAGTGATTTAATTGATGTAATTTCATCAAAAACTGGTCTTACAAAGGTGAAATCCGGCGAAGCTCTTGATGCACTTCTTGAAGCCGTTACTGATAGTTTAAAAAAAGGAGATTCTGTTTCTTTAATTGGTTTTGGTGTATTTAAAGCACTTGAAAGAGCTGCAAGAATAGGGCGCAACCCAAAAACAGGTGCTGAAATTAAAATTGAAGCAAAAAAATCAGTTTCATTCGTTGCTGGTAAATCTTTGAAAGATTCTGTTAACGCATAGTAATAGTATATGTTTAGCTTTAAGGAACTCCTGATTGTACTTCTGATTATCCTACTAATCTTTGGTGCAGGCAGGCTTCCTTCGGCTATCAAACAAATAATTCAGTCAATAAAGGACATAAAAAATTCAAAATAATATGTCCAGCGATTACGCACAATATATCATATATGCTATTGGATATTTTTCCATATCATATATTCTTTTGCTTATAATTAGGCACGCAATACTATATTATATAGTAAAAACACTGCTTGGCATAGTGAAAATTGTGACAAAAAAAGACTTCAAATACGCTCCAAAATCACAACAAATGACCGACCGTGAGGACGAGCTCAAGCGTGATAAAAAAGTCGAAATTTTCAAACAGGAGGCAAGCGAAGTTCGCAAAATGCTCGATAAAAAGAAAGATGGCGATGATATTATTGAAGTTGATATTCAGCGATCAGGCGGCGAAGGAGGGCAGGTCGCTGGAAAATCTGAGGAAAATTCCTCGAAATTGTCCCAAACTCGGGAGCGTCAAAACGAACGCATTGTTGGAATTGTTGACCAAAGCTCCCTTCCAAAATGGCAAAAAATGGTATTTCAAAAAATGTTCACGGAACTTAACCAAATTGCAAAAATTATGGTTCAAAATCATGTTTCAAGTCCGGAAAAAAGCGGATATTGGACATCTTATGTTGAAGCAAAACACCGGCAAACAAAAAACGCTGGCAGGGGTTTTTAGATTTTCCCAAAAACAACGGGGAAATTGCCGTGAATGTTGCTTATTGCATTTTGAATTGGTGCAAGGTCTTCGCCGGTGATGTATGTTTGAATTTTTGCATCAATTTGAACATTTTCCGCAAAGCAATTCAACACTTCCTGACCGAAAATCTCGCCCTGTGGCACAAGTTTAATGCCTTTCCCAATGTTTGTGTGTTGTGAAAGATTTTTATGAATTTCGTTTGCGAAGTAGGGGTAGTGAGTGCAAAAAAGCCCAACTGACGAAATTTTTGCGAAATCTTCACCAATTGCGTTGCGAATTTTTGCAAAATCTTCATCAACAACGCCTTGAACTTTGCTGCGGTCAATACCATTTTCAATTTCCTGCTCCCATCTTGATGGTGAATATTGATGCACGAAAAGATTGCTATCATTGGTATTATGGCATTTTATGAGTGCCTCACGATATTTATCGCTGGAAATCGTCTGCTTCGTGCCAATAACCAAAATATGTTTTTCGTTGTCAA
>CANKQN010000062.1 GCA_947485035.1 Rickettsiales bacterium
ATAATTGGCCTTAACGGAGCCGGCAAAACCACAACAATCAAGTGCATTCTTTCACTGATTCCGGAATATGATGGGGAAATTTTGATTGACGGAAAATCGGCGACCGATTTCAAAGCCCGCAAGGAGGTTGCCTATATGCCGGAGCGGTTTTCCCCAAATGCGAATATTTCGGCGTATGAATATCTTGAAACTTACGCAAAGCTTTATGAAACTCCATTTGAGCGTGAGAAAATTCACGAACTTGCACAAGATTTGGAACTGAATTTAGACTTTTTGAAGCTGAAAATTCGTGAGTGTTCGAAGGGGACGGTGCAAAAAATTGGGCTTTTGGGGTGTCTTTTTGTGAAGGCATCGGTGATTATTCTTGATGAACCAACCAGTGGCTTGGATATTATTGCGCGGCATAATTTAAAAAAAGCGTTGGTGAAGTTTTCACAAACAAAGACAATAATTTTCAGTTCACACATTCTTGCCGATGTTGAAGAATTAGCACAAAACATTGCAGTTATTATGGAAGGCAAGTTGAGGTTTGCTGGAAGTCCGCAATTGTTTATGCAAAAACACGAAAAAAAAAGCGTTGAAAAGGCTTTTATTGCGGAATTTGAGGGGGAGGTAATAAGTAACTAAATTTTACTGATTATCCATCATGTTGGTTTATTATCTTTTTTCTTGTCAATATATTTAGTGCTAGATTTTGCTTTTATAGCCTCAACATCGCTTGCTACTGCTATTGAAATTATCTTATCAGGGTTTATAACTGAACCATTTTTCATTGGTGAACCTTTTTTGATTTTATCAACAAATTCCATACCAGAAATTACACGACCAAAAACCGTGTATTGACCGTCTAGAAATGGGGAATCTTGTAGTACAATAAAAAATTGGCTATCTGCGGAGTTTGGATTTTGAGCCCTTGCCATTGAAAGAATTCCGCGTTTATGTGGAGTATTTGAAAATTCAGCAGGAATGTTTTTACCTGAACCGCCTGTTCCGTCTCCACGGGGGTCGCCTCCTTGTGCCATAAATCCGTCAATTACGCGATGGAAAGTTAGTCCGTCGTAAAATCCTTGGCGAATGAGTTTTTTAATTTGTTCAATATGTTTTGGAGCTTTATCCGGAAACAGTTCGATAACAACCATACCGTCTTTAAGTTTCATATATACAACATTTTCGTATTCTTGTATGTTTGTGCTGTCAACTGTTGTTTTCATAGATGTAAAAGAAAAAAGTGAAATAGAAAAAATAGATATCAATACGATTGATATTAAGTGTGATGTAAAAAACCTTTCTTTTAGCATATGCTTCCTTAAAAATTAAAAACCAAATCCTTTGAAAGTGGAAAATACAAGAGGCCTCCGAAAAGGCCTCTTGATAAAAACAGCTTTTAAAGGAGGTACAAAACAAAGCACCACGCTTTTTCAAATGTCAAGGGATTTTTCCATTTTTTTCAAAATAAATTTTAATCTTGACAAATTAAATCTCACACAATATATATACAATATATTATTTTAATACGCACGAACATGTCACAAACAATCAGAACTCTTTCAATCATAAAACCTGATGCAACCAAAAGAAACATCACAGGAAGCATCAATTCTTATATTGAAAAAACTGGTTTGAAAATTGTTGCTCAAAAAAGAATTCAACTAACACAAGCACAAGCTGAAAGCTTTTATGGTGTGCACAAGGCTCGCCCATTTTTCGGTGAACTTGTTGAAACAATGACAGCAGGACCAGTCGTAGTTCAAGTTCTTGAAGGTGAAAACGCAGTGCTTAAACACCGTGAAATTATGGGTGCAACAAATCCAAAAGAAGCAGCTGACGGCACAATTCGTAAGGATTTCGCCCTTTCTATTGGCGAAAATTCAGTGCACGGTTCTGACAGCGAAGAAAACGCAGCAATTGAAATTGCGTTCTTCTTTTCTGCATGTGAAATTGTTGGCTAATTTGATGAACAGCAAAATCCTTGGTGATTGCTATTCGTACATCAACTCCAACTTTAAACTGCCGGAATTTTTGATATATAATTCAATTGATATAAGACAGGCGGCGTTTAAATCTGCCCCTGTTGATAATAATATTTTTCCAGCTGGTTTTAACAATATCGGAAGCGATGCTCACAAACTTTTTACTGACAAATTAAAGGTGAGTTTTGCGCAAAAAAATATCCAAACAGTGATTTTACTCTGCGAAGACCACACTCGCAATGGCGGATACCTGAAAAATGTCCAAATTCTATACAATGCAATCACGAATGCAGGTGCAAAATGTGAAATTTCAACACTATCTCTTGAAGAACATGATGCAGAAATTGATGGAACGATTTTTAGTGTGGGAGAATCTATAGTTTTCGATGGAAAACTTTGCACAAAGAACACTCCAAAACCCGATGCAATTATCATCAACAACGATTTAAGCGGAACAATACCAGAAAATGAAAAGCTTAAAGCCTTGATTTCAATGGAAGATGCTGGCGTTTTTGTTATGCCATCGGCGAAAATGGGGTGGAACAATCGCAAAAAATCTTCGCATTTTGTCGCCTACCAAGCTCTCGTTGAAGGTGTTGCAAGTGCAGTAAATTTCGACCCATGGCTTATCAACGCTGAATTTTCCACGGCACAATGTCTTGATTTTAGCAACAAAAACGAGTTAATAAAACTTGCGGATTCAACTTCCGACCTTTTCAAGAAAATAAAGGTGAAATATAAGGAATACAAAATTGGGTCGCAACCGGCGGTTTTTTTGAAGTCGGAATCTGGAACTTATGGCCTTGGTGTTGAAAAAGTCAGCGATCCACAGGATTTACTGAATCCAAACCGCACATTTCGCAAGAAAATTTTATATAACAAATCAAAAACCCCAAACACGCAATTCCTTTTGCAAGAAGGCGTTCCAACAATGGTTTCACAAAATGGAGCAACAGCAGAATGCACGACATATTCATCTTTTGGGGAGATTTTTGGCGGATTTTATCGAATTCACAAAGATAAAACCCCAATGGACAATTTGAATTCCAAGGGTGCGGAGTTTGCTCAATTGGAGCAAAACATTGCACACGAACCATCGGTTTTAAATTTAATCGCAAAACTTTCAGCAATTGCTGTTACAATGGAAATATTTTAGGGTAATTTCCCAGACGAAACATCGCTTTTGAGAGATTTTTTTGCAGGAAAAGTGTCAAAATATGACGCAATTTCCCACATAAAAAAACTTTCTTGCAAAAGAACTAATTTCCAAGCTCAAAAACATCGTGAAGGGAACGCACGGCAAGTTCTTCGTATTTTTGTTCAATCAGAACCGAAACCTTGATTTCAGATGTTGAAATCGCAAGTGGTTTAATGTTATTTTTCGCAAGTTCGGCAAACATTTGGTATGCAATTCCCGAATTCACCTTCATTCCAATGCCGATAACGGAAACTTTTGCGATATCCTCACGAACTTGATATGCCTTATATTCCAGAACGGTTTTATTAGCTTCCAGAAGGGTTTTTGTTTGGTTGAGGTCGGTCGCATTGATTGTGAAAGCAATATTTGTGAGGTCTTCAATGCGTGGTTCGTTGATAATCATATCCACGGTAATTTGAGCGTCAGACAGAATTTTGAATAATTTTGCAGCAGTGTCAACAGCATTTGGCATGCCTTTTACTTTAATTTCCACATCGTTTTTGTTTGAAGTAACGCTGGTTACAAGTCTTTTTTCCATCATGGTTTCGTCGTTAGTTAAAATTGTTCCAATAATTTTGTTTTCAGGATTTTCCGCAAAAGAAGACAGAACTTGAATATCCACATTGTGCGACATTCCAATCATGACGGAGCGTGGCTCCAAAACTTTTGCACCAGAAGACGCCATTTCAAGCATTTCTTCATGCCCAACAAAGTTGAGTTTTCTTGCATTTTTTACGATTCGAGGGTCAGAAGTATAAACCCCATCAACATCGGTGTAAATATCGCATCTTTTTGCTTTAAGTGCTGCCGCAATTGCAATGGCAGAGGTATCCGAACCACCACGACCAATCGTCGTTTGCCTTCCTGTTTCACTTGAAAATCCTTGGAATCCTGTGATAATTGGAATAATTCCGCCTTCTAAAAGTTCAATTAATTCCTTGGTTTTTATCGTCTCAATTATTGCATTTCCATGGTTTGATGATGTTTCAAAGCCCAGTTGCCAGCCTGTCATTGAGCGGGATTTGTATCCCATTTTGTTCAAAACAACGGCAAGAAGTGCACACGAAACTTGTTCGCCGGTTGAAACTATTGAATCGTATTCTGCCATTGTTGCTGTTGTGTGTGGATTTTCACCAAGGGCTTCGTTAAAAAGTGCCACAAGGCGATTTGTTTCACCAGACATTGCCGACGCAACCACAACAACCTTGTTCCCATTGGAGATTTCCTGAATAACCTTTCGTGCAACATTGGTAATTCTTTCAATTGAACCCATTGAAGTTCCGCCAAATTTTTGCACAATATACATATTCAAAACACTAGTTTTTATTGATATTTTCAAGCGATTTTTATTTTGTCAACATTTATTTTGCCATCAAAAACTTGTGCGAAGACCAACTGATAAAAACATTCCACTTAGGGAATTTATCGCCGTTGTTGTGCCAGAACTTTGATAGCTTGCTGGGGAGAATTTGTAAAAACCAAGCTCATAAAGGGTTGTAAGCTTTATGCGTCCTGCATGGGAAAGATCCTCGTTCAATATAAGTATGGTTGCGTCCATTTTGTTATTCATGAAGCTTGTTTTGATGTGTGAAATGCTAAATTGATGCGAACCAAATGCGTATGAAATTCCAGCATCGGCTGTGTATGAGTCTCCAATTGTTGTGCGGTTTGCATCGTTTTGAATTTCAAGGCTTTCCCCCGTGTTGGCGTATGACCCTGCAAGTGTTAACCCAGCAAACGAAACATTGGTACCAATTGAATATTGTGCTAAATTGTTGCGTTCAAATGTTGCTGTGGAGCTTTTTTCAATATCAGCAAATTCGCCGGAAATTGTAGTATTTAACGAAACGCCATTCCATTCGTCAAGATAATTCACCGCAACGGATTTAATATTTTTCATAAACATTTGCTGTTGGTTTGTGAAAGAATTTCCGCGGAAATCTTTGGTTGGGTTTGCGAAATTATTCGTTGTTGGTTGGTATGAAAAACCCAGTTTGAAGCCGGAGTATCTATCCGTTGTAAGGTTAATTCCTGCGTTGGCATAAGACCAATAAGGCGATGGTTGTGCGTAGTTTTCATCGCTTAAAAATTGAGTTGCAGCAAAGCCTTGCGAAGTTAGCGTTGTTGATTGAAGGAAGAAGATGGGGTTGTATCCTGTTGATGAAAGCGTTGGCGGTGAGATAAACCTTACCCAGTTTGCATTCACGCCTTGGTTGTATTTCATTGGTGTTGTAGCGTTGACTGCTAAAATTGTTGCGGCAGATTGTTGAAGTCCCACACGAACCTTTGCTTGAATTGGTTGCGAATTTGCGTTGCGAAGTTCGACATATCCTTGGTTTATTGTTGCAAGTGATGATGTGTCGTCATACGAATTTGAGCCAAACGATACATCAAGAACGCCCTTGAAATTTGCATCAAAATCGGAAACTTCAAAAACTGACCCTGCGTTAAGTCTTCCTATGCGTGTTGAATGGAAATTGGTGCTATCGGTTGCTTTGCTTGTGTGTCCGCTTAATATTGTTTCAATGAAACCCGTGTGTTTTATGGTATAAGCTGGGTTTTCAGTATATTGCGGTGCTTCTTGTGTGTAAAAAACGGAGTTTTCAGGTGCAAGGTTTTCAGGTTTTTGCCCTGCAAAGGCATTGAAAACATTAATAGAAACAAGCGTTAGAATTAGTGCGATAAACTTCATTTTTGGTTGCGAATAATTTGTG
>CANKQN010000063.1 GCA_947485035.1 Rickettsiales bacterium
GGAGTTCAAAAACCCAAACGCAAGCTGGTATGATGTCTGCAAGGAATTGCGTGCAAGCAAGAACACTACTTATGGCGAATTGCGGACGGAATTTTTGAAAGCACAAGGAATTTTGGCTTTGGAAATTGCTTCCGATGTTTATAAATACGGGTTTTTGATGGGGTAGATTTTTCCTTGACACTTGCTTATTGCAAGTTCACGATTGGGAAAATTGATTTATATAAAATGACAATTCTTGACCTCATCGGAAACACGCCAATAGTTGAAATTCCAAAGCATATTCACGGAACGAGCAATAATCTTTTTGCGAAACTGGAATATTTCAACCCAACGAAATCTTTAAAAGACCGTGTTGCCGTTGCATTAATTGCGGATGCCGAAGCAAAAGGACTTATCACGAAAGACACCGTGATCATTGAGCCAACTAGTGGAAATATGGGAATTTCGCTTGCGTTTGTCTGTGCGTTGAAGGGATATCGCATTATGTTGACAATGTCGGAGGCTATGAGTATTGAGCGTCGCAAATTGATTTCCCACTTTGGTGCAGAACTTGTTTTAACGAAAAAGGAGCTCGGATTTCAAGGAGCAATTGATAAGGCCTACGAACTTTCTCGTGAAATTCCAAATTCACTCGTGATGAATCAGTACCACAACCCTGCGAATTTTGATGTCCACTTCAAAACAACGGGGCCCGAAATTTACACACAAATGAATGGCAATATCGATATTTTCATCGCAGGAGCAGGCACAGGAGCAGGCGTTAGTGGTGCAAGTGCTTACTTAAAAAGCCAAAAAACCGTTCACACAATTGCAATTGAGCCGGAAGAAAACGATATTCTTGCTGGTGGAACAAAGTTTTCACCGCACGCTTTGCAAGGCATTGGTCCAAACTTTGTGCCAGATAACTTCCACAGAGATGTAATTGACGAAATTTTCCCAGTTTCCAAAGAAAATGCCTACGAAACAGCACGAATGCTGGCGAAATATGCGGGTATTGCGTGTGGGATATCATCTGGTGGAATTGCATTTGCGGCACTTGAAAAAGCAAAAACGGTGGAAAATCAAAATATTTGCTTCATCGTGTGCGATTTCTGCGAACGATATGCTTCCGGCGATTTATTCCTGTAAATCACTCAGTAAGCAGTTCGGCTTCAATTGCTTTAATTTGCAGGCGAAGCTCTTCCGCTTCCGTAAAATTCCAGTTCTTCGCCGATTGTTTCATTTGTTTTTTAAGGTCAGAAATTAATTTTTTAATCTGCTTTTCTGTCATTTTTTCAAGCTTGGAAAAGTCGAAGATTTCCTTGGAATTATCACCCATAATAACATCAAGCATCGTCTTGATTTCCTTTAAAACCGTGGTGGGAGTTATCCCATTCTGCGTGTTGTATTCAATTTGCATTTGGCGGCGGTCTTCCGTAATTTTCACTGCTTTTTTGATAGAATCCGTCATTTTATCCGCATAAAGTAGAACTTTTCCATCTTTATTTCGTGCCGCCCTTCCAATCATTTGAATTAGTGAAGTTTCATTTCGCAAAAAACCTTCTTTGTCGGCGTCCAAAATTGCAACAAGCGAACATTCTGGGATATCAATACCTTCACGCAGCAAATTAATTCCAACAATAACATCAATTTCGCCGGAACGCAGTTGGTTGATAACCTGAACTCTTTCAATTGTTTTAATTTCGGAATGCAAGTACGCAGTTTTAATGCCTTGTTCAATAAGGTAGTCGCTCAATTTTTCACTGAAAACCTTTGTTAATGTTAGGGCAAGAATTTTTCCACCTTCTTTGATAATTTTGCGTGCTTCTTCAAGAAAATGCTCAATTTGGTTTGATGATGGATAAATTTCAATCGTAGGGTCAAGCAATCCCGTTGGTCGAATTACCTGTTCAACAACAATTCCATCAGACTGCTGTGCCTCAAATTCACTTGGTGTTGCTGAAACAAAAATAGTCTGCGGGCGTTTTTCATTCCATTCTTCAAACATAAGTGGGCGGTTGTCGTAGGCCGACCTCATTCGAAATCCATGCTCAACAAGATTGTTTTTTCGGGAGCGATCTCCCGCATACATTGCCCGAATTTGCGGAATTGTTATGTGGCTTTCATCGATGAAAAGCAGGGCATCTTGTGCCATATACGAAAACAGTGTTGAAGGTGGTTGACCAATCTGCCTGCCATCAATGTACCGTGAATAATTTTCAATACCCTTACACATTCCAGTTGTAACAAGCATTTCAAGGTCATATTCCGTTCGCTGACGAAGGCGATTTGCTTCCAAAATTCTGCCTTGTTTCATAAATTCTGCAACTTCAATCTTCAAATCCTCTTCAATGTGTTTTATAGATTTCAAAATGACATCCTGCGGGGTTGCAAAAAGTTTGTTTGGGTAAATCGTGATTTCATCAAGTTTTAATTTTTTTTGCCTTGTAATAGCATTAAATGTTGTGATTTGTTCAAGTTCCAAGCCGTAAAATTCAAGACGAATCCCCGTATTTTCCAAATGTGAAGGGAAAAGTTCAATGGTATCCCCCTTAACTTGAAATTTTCCACGCTCGAATGCGATATCGTTTCGCTCGTATTGAAGATAGATTAGGTCATCGGTAAGATCTTGCATTTTAATTTTATCACCGCGTTTAATTTGCTTTCGCATGGCAGTGTAATTTTCCCTGTTTCCAATACCATAAATACACGAAATGGAGGAAATTACTATGACATCTCGCCGCTCTAATGCGCTAATTGTTGCAGCGTGACGCATTGTATCAAGTTGTTCATTGATTGATGAATCTTTTTCAATGTAGACATCTCGCTTTGGAATGTAGCTTTCGGGTTGATAGTAGTCGTAATATGAAACGAAATATTCCACGGCATTTTCGGGGAAAAGTTCCTTCATTTCGGCGTAAAGTTGTGCAGCAAGGGTTTTGTTGTGAACCATAATCAAGGCAGGGCGTTGCATTTCTTGAATGACATTTGCAACGGTGAATGTTTTTCCAGAGCCCGTAATTCCTTGTAATGTTTGCGAACGGTCGCCGTTTTTTACGCCTTCAATTAATTTTCTAATAGCCTCCGGTTGTGAACCTGCCGGCGTTTTGTTTGTGGTTAATTTGAACATTTAAGATATTAAATTTTGTTGAAATTGTGTAAAAAATATGCTACAATTGTATATATATTTTTTAGTATGAGTATGACAAAAAGCAATAATCAAGCTAAACTTTTTATAGTTGAAACGATAATAAATGGAGTAAATGAGAAGTCTAATAGCAAAAAAATGACAAAAGAAGAGTATGCACAGCTAACACCAGAGCAGCGGCGTGAGCGTAAACGCGAAATAGAGAGGAGATATCGCAGTAACAATACTGAAAAAATCAAAGCGAAAAATGACAGAAACAACCCTAAGAAACGCGCGGAATTTTTAAAAGCATCAAATCCCGAGGAGTATAGAAGGAGAAGAGACGCTATAAACGCGTTATATGCTTTAAAACACCTCAAAAAGGAAAAAAAATACCTAGCCCCGAAGAAGTTGAGGATAAATTGCAAAAATACAGAGAGAGAAAGAGGATTGAAGCACAAAAGAATCGTGATAGAAAGAAGGAGGAGCGAGCAGGACAATGTTTGAGTGCTAAAAATATAAAGTCCAATCAATTGATTGATGTGATGAATATAAATGATGACTCTGTCAACCTTAATCAAAATTCTCTATTGAGTGATTGCGAATATGAGAATTCTGTAAATCCCAAGTCACTTCAAGAACTGGCACAAAAAAGAATAAATTTGGAAACAAATAACGCGATGGGTATTAATCATTAAATTTTATTATTTTGCAGAATTGTCTCCACAAAATGCGCTTCGTGTTTCTGAATTATCGTTGCTGAATGTAGAAGAATTTCCTCTTTTAATCTTGCAAATAGCGAAGATGTTGTAATTGTTGTGTAGCAATAAATTCGAATTTCAAGAGCAATCGGTGAAATTGTATTAAGATGAGCAAAGAGGGTTTGACTGTTATCAATTTCGCGATGATTCGCCAAATATTCGTGAATTTCGTTCGCAATTTCTTTAATTTTGCGGTGATCTTCATGCTTGATAAGAATTTTTTCCTCAATTTTGCGATGACTCATGCGTGAGGGATTTTCAACAATAACAGTTGAAAAGACTGAATTTGGGACATAAATCGGGCGTTTTTCAAAGGTGATAATTTTGGTTTGTCGCCAGCCAATTTCTTCAACTTCACCCTCAATTGATTTTTCTGGCGAAAGTATCCAATCCCCAACTTTAAACGGTTTGTCAAGGTAAATCATCATCGCACCAAAAAAGTTTGCGAGCAAATCCTTCGAAGCAAAGCCAACTGCAATACCACTTATCCCACCAAATGCGAGTAGTCCGCCAATTTGAACTCCAAGTATTTGCAACTCCACAAGTGTAGCAATTACCATAACAATTACCGTACCAATTTGCGTGAAAGCCATGACTGAGGTTTTGTCTAAGTTTGCTTCGTGAGTCTTCGCCGCATGGTGGCGAAGAATATTGAAAAAATGGATTATCGCCCACGAAAGGAAAAGAACTAAAAGCGATTGCTGAATAGTTATGGTGGAAAATTTTTTTACAAATCGAAAGTATGAGTTGGAAAATTCTGCGGTAAGGAGTAAAATCCATAACACAAATGAAGTTTTGAAAGGAGTTTGCAACGCGTGAAAAAATAATGAAAGCGACCATTTTCCATTTTTCGATGCCTGCTCCTCCAATTTCTTCAATGAAAGTGTGACGATTTTGTAGACTAATACTATACAAAGAGCAAGGCTAACGATTTCGATGTTGATCGAATATTTTTTGAGCAGAAACTTAAACATACCACAGCAGTGAATTATTTAAAAGATAGCAAATTCTTTTGATAATGTCAAATGATATTTTTAGATAATCTTACCAAAAAGTGTATTTTCAAGAACTGTGGTAATTTCCACATTCATAATTTTGCCAAAATAATCCTCCGCTTTTTTTTCGTCAATCACATCAACAATTACGGCTTGAAGATATGGCGATTTTCCAACAATTTGCTCGGTTTGTCGAATTCCTTTGCTTTCAAACAAAACTGGCATTGTGCTTCCAAGAAATTTTTGGTTAAATTCTACCTGTTGTGTTTTCAATAGTGCTTGAAGTTGATGAAGGCGATGAGAAGCGACGTCATCGGGGATTAAATCTTTTAATGCGGCTGGTGTTCCAGGGCGTGGAGAATACTTGAACGAGTAACTTTGTGCAAAGCCAATTTTGCGGATTAAATCCATTGTGTCTTCAAAATCTTGATCCGTCTCCGATGGAAATGCCACTATGAAATCTGAGGAAAGTGCAATATCATGACGTTGTTTGCGAACATTTGCAATAATTTCAAAGTATTGCTCCCTTGTGTGTTTTCGGTTCATAAGTTGAAGAATTCTATTTGAACCGGACTGCACGGGAAGGTGTAGGTATGGCATCAGTTTTGGATTTGTGCCGTGTTGGTCAATGATATCCTGCGTGAAATTATTTGGGTGAGAAGTTGTATATCTTATTCTTTTAATTTCGGGAATGTTGGAAACCTCTTGAATTAACTGTGCAAGGTTTGCCTCCGTTTCAAGTTCGTTGTGAATAAATTTGCCGTGGTAGGCATCAACATTTTGACCAAGCAACGAAACTTCAACAACGCCTTGCTTTGTAAGATTGTTAATTTCAGCAAGAACATCATTCATTGGGCGTGAATATTCCTTGCCACGAGTATATGGCACAACGCAAAATGTACAGAATTTATCACAACCTTCTTGCACTGTCACGAAGGAGGAAAATCCCTTAGCAGTTCTATTTTTTGGCAAGGAATCAAATTTTTCATTTGGGGTGAATTCTAGTTGAGCA
>CANKQN010000064.1 GCA_947485035.1 Rickettsiales bacterium
CAAAAGTTGCAATCAGCGTTCTTGATAGCTTTTCAACACAGGATATTGTACAGGCAATCATCGCCGAAAATGCTGGCATGTTTCAACAAATAGGCGGACTTGGTGAAAAGGTTTCAAGTCGCATCGTTGCTGAACTTAAAAAAGAGCCGGCAAAAATTGCTAAAATTCTTGCTTTGACAAAACTCGGAAACACAAATGTTATCATAAATTTCATGGCAAATTCCACCACCTTTGAAAATAAATCACAGGCAGCCGAAGGCAAGGATATCAACGAAAATATGACGGAAAGTTCAAAAGTGAGCGTGCAAGATGTCACTTCCGCACTGGTGAATTTAGGTTTTGATTACAACCGTTCGTTTGCGTGTGCATCGCAAGTTGTGAAAAAGGCAAACACAATTGAGGATGCTATTGTTGAAGCTTTACGGGTTGTGAATCAGTAATTTTTGTGGATAAAGTGCAGGTTTTAACCACAAATTAACCACGGCAAAGTCGCACTCTCTCAACTTCGTCGTAAAAAACTCACGCACAGCAAAGCCGATTTTATTATTGCGACCAATATTTTCTTCTATAATATTATATTTTGCGGTCGCTTTTGCATGAGAAAAATAGCTAAATAATTGGATTAGTAGTCCAATGCACCGTTTTTCCACTCGTAAATGAAGCCAAAAGTGACGATAAAAAGGAATATCATTGCGGAAGCGTACCCAACAACACCAAGAGCCTTAATATTCAATGCCCAAGGGAATAGTAATGCAATTTCAAGATCGAAAATTACAAACAAAATTGCGATTAAATAGAACTTAATATTGAAATTACGCGGAGCACCTCCCACGGGTTCAAATCCGCATTCGTAAGGCGAAAGTTTTGCACCGGTTGGTTGGCGAGTTCCCAAAATTCTTTGCACGATGAACGGCAAAATCACCACTGCGGACGCGACAAATCCAGAGATTATCATGTAAAAAATCACCTTATAATATTCCTGCATTTTTCAAAGTTTTATTTCCAATAATAAAACAATTTTTCAAGCCGTTTTATTAGTCAAGTTTTTTATGCACATTCGCCACAATTCTTGCCCACGGTTCGAGATGGGTGTATCGCTGCAATATCGCAGTTAATAAAAATACCAAAGAAAAATTCTATATACTTGTTTCGCTAAAAACTCAATAATTGATTTATTCCAAACCATAACAAAACCGAAATTGCTACGCCATCTTTCCAAAATTGAGTTTGCGAGTTGTTGTAATGCAATTGAAGGAAAAAAATAAATACTTGACAATAAAAAAAGCGGTTTTATAAATTTAAATGTTGGCTAGATAGCTCAGTCGGTAGAGCAAAGGATTGAAAATCCTTGTGTCGGGGGTTCGATTCCCTCTCTGGCCACCATGTTCTTACAATTTGGCAGTTAATCTTTACAAGATGAAAATCCTCAAACCTCAAAATTCCGAATTATACATTGAAAGCAACCCCATTATTATTGTTGCATTTTACAACTTCTGTACAATTCCAAATATTAAGCTTTTCAAGGATCAAACCAAACAATTTTGCCAAAAAAATGAAATTTTAGGAACAATTCTTCTTGGAGTTGAAGGTGTAAATTCAACAATTGCAGGAACTCGCGAGGGGATTGACGCATTTTATGAATACATGAAACAGCACGAATTTTTTGCCGGCACGGTTTTCAAGGAGTCCTATTTTACAAAAATTCCTTTTGGGAAATTGAAAGTGAAAATTCGCAAAGAAATTGTTTCAATACACGAAGAATGCGAATTTAACCCGGGAACTTATATCAAACCCCATGATTGGGATGAATTTATCCAACAAAAAGACTTGATTTTAGTCGATACCAGAAATGATTTTGAGTTTTGCATCGGCACTTTTAAGGGTGCGATTAACCCACACACAACATCGTTTTACGAATTTCGTGACTGGTGCTTGAAAAATATTCCAAACAAAGAAACCCCTGTTGCGGGTTTTTGCACGGGTGGAATTCGTTGCGAAAAATCGACATCTTGGCTGAAAAAACAAGGATATACCAATGTTTATCATCTTGAAGGTGGAATTTTGGGATATTTCATGGAGACGGCAAATCGAAACAAAATGTGGGTTGGCGATTGCTTCGTCTTTGACGACCGAATTATTGTGGACGACCAATGTGTGGCAAGTTAGTGCGAAAAAATCACAGCAAATTAATGTGTGGCTTCATTTTTGTTAGAAATTCATATTGATTTTCTAACTTTATTCAAAACCGCCTCAACCCTATAATTTCCCAGCATTTTCCCTCGAAGTCAAAATAAGCATTCCAATTGCAAGGCAAATAATTGCACTGCCAAAAATTGTGCTTGGCGAAATTTCCTGATGAAAAAGCACGATATCACAGCCAATTATTGCGATAAACTTCACGAATTCCATCATTTGCGGAAGATAACCCTTGCCGTGTTTGAAAGCAAGAAGTGTGAAGAGGTTTCCGATGGAATTGAGTCCGCCTATGAGCAGGAAAATCAACCAGTGAGACCACTCAACACCATTAAAAACCGATGTTGAACAAGCGATTGTGACGATTGTCGTCAAAAATAAATACCAATAGAGCGAAATGTGAACTTTCCCGCCGGATTGTCCAATTTTTTTATTCAAAACAACGGAAATTGACCATAAAACCACGCAAACGCTGGCAAGGGAGTAATACAAATTCCATTGTGGAAATTTTGGATGTAATATGATGTATACCGCAACCAAGCACAGAATTTTTGCAACCCAAGCGATTGGCGGAATTTTCTCCTTGCACCAAATCATCAACATAAAATTGGCGATGAACGGCAGCAGAAATGCGAAGGTCATTGCTATGTGAGTTTCAATGTTGATATAGACTATTGGCCAGACAAACATTGCAATTCCACCAGTCATGCCAAGCAATAAATTCAATTTATGTGGAACATTTTCGGTGAAATCTTTTGGAGTTTTGACGAGGTGAAAAATTATTAGTGGCGAGAATGCCATTAAACCAAAAAGGTTGCGAACAAGCCCCGAAGAACTTGCCGTGAGATTACCGTCTAGGACTAAAACCTTGAAAAGAACCATAACGGCGACATTAATCAACGCCGCCATAAGGTTGTAAATTAACGCCATTGCAAAATTATAACGCCAATGAAAGTGCTGCTAAGTTTGAAATTTCGTTAATTGTGGAGTGGTATCGCAAAATTTGCACAGATTTTTCAAATCCGTGAAGCATTGGTCCAATAACAAAACCATCGTGGGCAGATTCTAAAAGATTCATCGCAATGTGGGCAGATGTCAAATTTGGAGTGATTAGAATGTTTGCGGGCTTTGTTAGTCTGTTGAACGGGTAGTGTTCGCGAGGATTTTCCGAAAGTGCAACATCAACCATCATTTCTCCGTCAAATTCGAACGAAACGCCTTGATTTTCTAAAATTGAAATTGTTTGAGCAATTTTGTCGTTATCAACACCATCACGAGAACCAAAGTTTGAATATGAAACGAATGCGACCCTTGGAGTAACGCCGAATCTTTCCACTGTTTTCGCAGTTTGAATTGCAATATTTGCAAGGTCTTCTGCTGATGGATTTTCGTTTATGGCGGTGTCTGCTATGAAAATTGTCTTGTTGTTGACAACAATTCCCGAAACGGCAAAAAGTGCTTCGTCGGTCTTCCTTGAAAGAACTCGCGAAACATCGTTCAAAGATTTCTGATATCCCCTTGTGAAACCGGTTACAAGTGAATCGGCGTGTCCTGCTTCAAGCATTGCAGCAGCAAAATGGTTGCGGTCGGTTTTGATTAAGCGTTCGCAGTCACGGTGTAAAAACCCTTTGCGACCCAATTTTTCAAACACAATGTTCGTGTAAAGTTCTACAAACTCTGAATTTCCTGCATTCACGATTGAAATTTCTTCGGAAATGCCAGCGTTTTTCATCACTTCTTGTACTTTTTCCGTTCTTCCAATAAGAATTGGGTGGGCGTATCCATCGTTTTTCAGCATAATTGCAGATTTTATCACTTCAAGCTCCTCCCCTTCGGCAAAAATAATTTTTTTCTTATTGTCGTCCTTTGAAAGGTTGTTGTAAATTGATTGCATTGTGCTTAAAGTTGGATTCCTAAACGCATGCAATTGTGCTTTATATTCACGGAAATTCGTTATGTGCTTCCTTGCAACACCCGTTTCCATAGCAGCTTTTGCAACAGCAGATGATACTTCTGAAATCAATCTTGGGTCAAAAGGCGTTGGAATTATGTAAGATCTTCCAAATTCAAGCCTTCTTCCTGGGTAAGCACGAAGAACCTCAGTTGGAACAGATTCTTTTGCTAAGTTTGCAATGGCTTTTGCCGCCGCAATTTTCATTTCTTCGTTAATTTCAGTCGCCATAACATCTAATGCTCCGCGGAAAATATAAGGAAAACCCATAACATTATTCACTTGATTTGGGTAGTCACTTCTTCCTGTTGCAACAATGGCGTCTGGCCTTGCTTCGTGTGCATCTTCTGGTGTAATTTCAGGGTCTGGGTTTGCCATTGCGAAAATGATGGGATCTTTCGCCATTTTTTTTAACATTGTTTTTGAAAGAGCATCTTTTGCTGAAAGCCCAAGGAAAACATCGGCACCGTCAAGTGCATCTTCAAGAGTCCTCGCACTTGTTTTAACAGCATATTTTGCCTTAATTTCTGTCATTTTTTCAGTTCTACCTTCAAAAATCACGCCGTTGGAATCGCAAGCAAGAACATTTTCTTTTTTAATTCCAGCACTTATCAAAAGGTTTATGCAAGCAATTCCCGCAGCACCCGGACCGTTAAGCACAACCTTTAAGTCAGCAAAATTTTTCCCAATAATTTCACACGCGTTCATCAAGCCTGCAAGACAAATAATAGCCGTTCCGTGTTGGTCGTCATGAAATACGGGAACTTTAAGGCGTTTTTTCAATGCGGCTTCAATTTCAAAGCAATCAGGTGAAGCGATGTCTTCTAAATTTATACCACCCCAAGAATCTCCAATTGCAGCAACAACTTCAATAAATTTTTCTTTGTTATATTCCTCAACTTCAATATCAACCGAATCAATGTTTGCAAAGCGTTTGAAAAGAACAGATTTTCCTTCCATAACAGGTTTTGATGCCGCAGCACCCAAATTTCCAAGTCCTAAAACCGCCGTTCCGTTTGTAATAACCGCAACCATGTTTCCTTTTGATGTATATTTGTATGCGGTTGAGGGATCTGCCTGAATTTCAAGACACGGAAACGCAACACCGGGGGAATATGCTAGTGATAAATCCCTTGCTGTAACAAGATTTTTTGTTGGTGCAATTGAAACCTTTCCCGGCTTTGGAAACTCGTGGAAATCTAATGCTTCTTGCTTTGTAACTTTGAGTCGTGAGTCTTTTGACATATAAACCTGAAAAAAAATTGTATACACGCCAAAAGCTTTCGTAGTAAATAAATGTCAAGAAATTAATTACTAGCACACCCAAAGATTGAATTTTGCCATATCAAATACCGCTTCCTTCGTGAATTATCTACGAATAATGTAGTGGTATATATAATAATCTTTGTAAATATAGTTGCAGAATTTTTTTCTTTTTTTTATTTTTGTATCATCACAGTGATACACCTAAAAATTGTGGATAAGTAAAAAACTCAATTTCGCAAAGGGTTTATGGCGAATTTGACTTGGAAGAGAA
>CANKQN010000065.1 GCA_947485035.1 Rickettsiales bacterium
AACATTGCGGTGAATTATATTATGAAAGCACAGTCAGCGAACCTCACAACGGTTGATGTTGACAACATTCTTTCACAAATGATGTCCGCCGTTGCAAGTTCAAAACCAAATTCATTGGTAATGTTTAGTTCTGCTGGTGCAAAATTCCAAAGTTCAGGACTTTCGCAAGTTTCAGAGGTTTTAACATATAATCCAACTGGGTTGCAAAATTTAATGTCATTATCCTCTGCTGGTATGCTTTTAAAGCCTGCATCTGGAATTGCGTTGCAAGTTGGGGAATCTGGAACTGGTATTGCGAATGCTAACAGCACCTCTGGCTTAACTACTAATTTGGATTTTTATGTAAATGGTGCTAAGAAGATGTTTCTTGAAGCAAATGGAAATTTAAACGTTACAAGTTTATCATTATCATCAACAACAACTCTTTCACCAACAACTCTTACAGTGGGTGCTGGCGGTCTTTCAACTACAACGCTTTCTGCAAGCGGAACTTCAACTCTTGCTAACATTTCCGCTTCTGGAACATCAACATTCACAGGGCTTCTTACCGCAAACGGTGGTATAAAATTTGGAAAGACAGCACCAACAACGCCATCATTTGGAATGGTTTATTACGATACCGATACCCACTCGCTTCAAATGTCTGCACTTGATGGCACTATAACGAAATGGTTTAGGATTCTTACAAGAAAAGACATTATTTCATTCACAATTACTGGTAGTAATAGGGCTGATAAAACTTTTGATTTATGTGTGATTTCTACATCGCCAGATAAACCGAATACTATAGTACCATTAGGTGCAGCAACGATAACCAATCCATCAGATGGACAGTGTACCAATGATTTACACCAATTGATTGCAATAAGCATTCCCTTTGCAATACAAAATCCTGTCATACATGCAACATGGGTTGTAGGTAGTGGATCAGCATTTGGAACCAGCAATGATGTTAATGAAATATTCATTACTGAGGTTGTAACCAATGCGTCAACAACTACATTTAAATTAGCTATCTCCGAATCGTATAAAGTTATACAATACAATAAAATAAACGTAACAGTTATAAATCCTAACTAATATGCTTTTACTTTTCGCCATAATGGACGCACCGATTTTTGTGAAATTCGTGATATTATTCCTAATATCGCTTGTAATTTTCACAATTGGTCTTGCGTTTGAGCGTTTCGCAATTTTGTCTTTTCAGGAAAAGGGCTCGCGTGATTTTGATAAGGAGTTTAATTCCGGCGAAATGCTTGATGTCATTTTCAACAAGCTTTCAAATAAGCCAAAAATTCACGCACCACTTGGTCGTATTTTCTTCGTTGGAATGAAAGAACTTACCCAAAGCAATATTCGTTCAATTGATTTTGCCGAAATATATGCTGAAGATGTCAAACGCAACATTCGCGTCCGCATGCTTTCAATGACATCAATCGAACAAAGCCATATTGCACTTGAAATGAAGGGTAATATTTCATTTTTGATCGCAGTTGCGGTTGTTGCACCATTGGTGGGTCTTGTTGGTACACTTTACGGCCTTATGCACAATATACACGACTTTTCCACACCAACCACTTACGATGCCATTTCCGGAATATACGCATCGCTTGCAAGTACGGTTGTTGGTTTAGCAGTGAGTGTTGTTGCAATAACTCTATACAACATTCTTGTGACAAAAATTAATCACTACACAATGGAGCACGATATTTTTGGCGTGAAGGTTGCTAATATACTATCTCGAGAATTAGACTTCATAACAACAAACGCCTACCAACGCAGGGCGATTGAAATGAAAAACAAGCCAAATTAAAATCTTCTTGACAATTTCCCTTAACTATCTTTATAAAAAATTATAACACCTTGAAATTATATGTTTATTCAAACCGAAGAAACTCCAAATCCGCTTTCATTAAAGTTTTTACTCAACATTGAAATTGCACCTGATGGTTACTGCGCCTCGTTTGCAAAAAATGGTGATATGCAATCCACGCCAAACTTTGTGCAGGATGTTCTTGCCATTAAATCGGTTGTAAATGTCACGGTTTTTTCACAATTCATCACAGTTTCAATTGAGGAAGAGTCTTGGTCGACAATTAAAGCGGAGGTTATTCATATTTTGCTTGAACACTCACAGTCCACTGGCTTAAAAATTGTACAATCAACACACGAACCTGAGGTTAAACGGGAGTTTTCCGGCATTGAAAAAGAAATTGTCGATTTAATTGAAGAAAGGGTGCGTCCTGCTGTTGAAATGGATGGTGGCGATATTGAATTTGTCAAATTCGACGAAGAAACCGGAATTGTTTATGTTAGAATGAAGGGATCTTGTGATGGCTGTCCGTCTTCTTCTGCAACATTAAATGGTGGCATTAAGCGAATGCTTGAATATTATGTTCCGGAAGTTACCGATGTTCAACAAATTTAGGTCTTGAAATTTGTGCGGAAAATTCACTATTTCGCATAAAAATCCTTCATAATATCCACAATACAATTTGGCACGAATTGAGAAATATTTCCGCCAAGCTCAGCAACAGATCTAATCATTCGAGATGAAACAAAGTGCATGTCGTCCTTTGCGGGAAGGAAGACTGTTTCAATATTGTTATTTAGTCTTGAATTTACGCACGACATTTGAAATTCGTACTCAAAATCTGAAATAGCACGCAATCCTCTAACGACAATTTTGGAATTGACGATCTCCATAAAATTCACCAAAAGACCCTCAAAAATCACAACCTCAGCATCAATATGAAATTCATGTAACGCCTTCTTAACCATATCCATTCTTTCTTCGGGGGTAAATATGCTGTTTTTGTTGTTATTTTTTGCAACGGCAATCACAACATCTCCAAAAATTTTCTGTGCTTTGGTAATTATATCAATATGCCCAAGGGTTATTGGGTCAAATGTTCCGGGATATACTGCTGTCATTTTTTTAAATAAATAGTTTTTTTATTTGCTCCATAACATCAATTGAAACGCTTTCATAACTTTGATTCGCATTCACAACAACAACATTGTGAGACTCCCCAAAATGCTCGGCAAATTCAAGGAAGCCATTGCGAATCTTTGTTACTTCGGAAATATCTTTGCTGTCGTAGGAATTAAAACCCTTAAAACGAACTGCCTCCATGCGTGAGATAATGTGATGAGGCTGCATATCAAGAATAATCGTTAAACTTGGTGTTAAATTTAACAACATATTTTGCAAGCTCACAATAACATCGACTGGAATTTTTCGTAAAATACTTTGATACACGAAGGTTGAGGCGAAGTATCTGTCGCATACAACTGAAACATTGGAATTGAGCATTGGGATAATTTTTCCTGCAATGTGTTCGTTTCGTGAAGCCATAAAAAGTAAAATTTCGGTCATAGGATCTACATTTTTCCCATTGCTAAGCAGAAGTTCGCGAATTTGCTCGCCAAAAATCGTTCCTCCTGGTTCACGAGTCGTAATATGCTTAATGCCGTGTTCGCGAAGAAAGGAAGCAATTCTCTTAATTTGTGTGCTTTTTCCGGTGAAATCGCAGCCTTCAATTACAATAAACTTACCAAGCATAACCAAATTATTCATTTAGAGTGGTGTTATGAAGCGAAGTTCTAAAAGCAAGAGTTTTTTGTTGGTAAAAATTCAGCAACTGTATCACCTTAGTATAACAAAAATAAAAAAGAAAAATTTTCATACATACTGTTCTTCGCCATAAAACCTTAAAAACCCTTTTGCAGATTGAGTTCTTTATTTTTCGCAAAATCGAAGGTGTATCACCTTAGTATAACAAAATTGAAAAAGAAAAAATTCTACAAACATTTTATTCAACATTTTTCTGATGATTTATTATATATTAATTTGAAAAAATGCGATAAGGAAGCGGGATTACCGCCATTATATATTCAATAAATTAGACTTGACAAATCGTTTTAATTGCCTTTTTCAAGAAATATAACTTAAAAATCAATGCATGTTTGGTGGAATTTCATCTAGCTTTGGCAAAATATTTGCCGGTCTATCTTCAAAAAGAACGCTTACGGAAAAAGACTTGCTAAACGCAGTTGAAGAGATTCGCATTGCATTATTAAGTGCCGACGTTTCGCCGATTGTAACTAAAAAGCTTGTGTCAGATATCCACGGCGACCTTATTGGAAAGGCTTTACCGAAGGATCTTGCACCATCGGATGCTGTTGCAGGCGTCGTTCACAAAAGGCTTATGGCAGTTCTGGGTAATGAATTTAAGGGTATAAAACTTAGCGGTTCGTTTGAAATTCTTTTGCTCGTTGGTCCTTATGGTTCTGGAAAAACAACAACTTCCGTAAAGCTTGCAAAGCATCTATCAAAGAAACATGCTGTGAAAGTTTGTGTTGCATCTTTGGATATTTTGCGTCCGGCCGCTGCTCAACAACTTAAAGATTTCGCAACAAAAAACGAAGTAGATTGTATGAATTATACAATTGGTGCTTCTGTTAAGGAGCTTACTCAACACGCAATAATGACCGCACAAAAAGAGGGTTTCAACATGATTATACTTGATACCGCTGGTGTTGAAAGTGACGAGGGTTATGCCGAATTGAAGAAAATCCACGAAATTTCACGGGCAAATTCTACAATAGTCGTGCTTGATTCAATGATTGGTCAACAAGCTATCGCAATTGCACAAAAATTCAACAAAGCAATTCCTTGTAGTGGCGTAATTTTGACAAAAACAGAAGGTGATTCTCGCGGTGGTGCGGCAATTAATATTCATCACGAAACAAACTTGCAAATTCAATATATTGGAACTGGTGAAGATGGCAGTGCGATTGAGGAATTTTATCCTGAGCGAATCGCTTCAAGACTTCTTGACCGTGGAGATATTGAATCTATCGTTGAAAAAGCTTATGATGCCGTTGGTGAAAACAAGCTTAACGATATCAAAAACCGCGTGATTGAAGGCAAAATGACATTTGACGACTATTTGACACAAATTCGTTCGATGAAAAAAATGGGCGGAATTAGCAAACTTCTTTCGTTCTTACCCGGTGCAAGCCAGCTTGGTGCTATTGGTCAAATTATGAACAACCTTGATTTCGCTAAACAGGAAGTAATTATTTTGTCGATGACTCAAAAAGAAAGACTCAACCCCGACCTTCTTGAAAAACACGGTTCACGAAGAGTTCGCGTTGCAAAAGGCTCGGGAACGACTCTTGCTGATGTCAAAAAATTACTTAACCAACTTGGAAAAATGCGTGATGCGGCAAAAGATATGCAAAAAATGCAAAACGCGGGAATTTCAATGGACGATCTTAAAAACTTTGATATTAATAAATTGAAAGGAATGCTTTAAGAGATCGTCAAATTAAGGCTTTTGCTTAATGTTTTTCATAATAAAACGAAGTTGGAATAGGAAGTATAGCATTGTGATGCTTGTTACGCCAAACACTTTATATTTTACCCAGATTGCCTCCGAAAAATTGCGATACACAAATTCATTACCAAGTGCAATTGCGAAAAACATCACGGCTAAACGAAGTGAGAGAATTTTCCAAGCAGAATTGTCCATGTCGAATTTGCCCTCAAACATTTTTTTAATTGGGGGATTTTCTAAGAAATAATTATAAGTTAATATCGCACCAAACGCAAG
>CANKQN010000066.1 GCA_947485035.1 Rickettsiales bacterium
AATAAAGATGGGGTGCCAAGTTTAGATTCCTCAAAACTTTCAACGAACTTCAAATATAAAGTAGTCCATCCCAAGCTATCGCCAATTAAAGAGAAGGCTTGCTCAAATCTTATTAAATCAATGCAAGCTATCCTCGATTCTAATAAAAAAAAAATTTCTCACTCACATAGCTCAAGGAAGCGCCCAAATAACAATCTCGAGGCTCTCTTCGATCGTGTTTCCAACAATATTCTTCTCTTAGAAAACAATCCTACTCAATCTCAGTTAAATAGGATTGTTTTAGATGGTGCCAACTTAAAGCGTACTCACTTATCTACTATTCCATATAAAATACCACCTATTATTAAACGTAACAAATTACCTCTTGTGAAGATTGAAGAGAATGATAACGAAAGTGATCGCTCAATGAAGATGTCGTTTTTAAATTCCGGACATGATTCTGAATCGCAAAATAGCTCATTTTCACTCTAATTACACCTTGACAATTCCAATATATCATTTTCCATTTATGAAAAAATTATTTTGGAAATTATTTTTTTATTATGCAATTTAATAAAACTCTTGGAATTTTGGGCTCTGGACAATTGGCAAAAATGATGGCAGAATCTGCAAATAAGCTTGGCATTTCAATAATTGTTTATTCAAGCGATGTTGAGCCATGTTCCGCGGAAAGCGTGAAAAAGGTAATTACCGCTTCGTTTTTACACGAAGAAAGGCTTTTTCAATTTGCAAACGAATGCGATTTTATAACAATTGAAACGGAAAATATTCCGCTGGAAACTCTTGAATTTTTGGAAAAAAACTTTCCGGATAAAATCAAAACATCTTCAAGTTTCGTTGGAATTGCCCAAAACAGACTTAAAGAAAAGCAGTTCGCAAAAGAAAATAATATTCCAACCGGCAAAAATTGGCAGGTAAAAACTCACGAGGAAATATCCGAAATAATTAAGGAAAATGGTTCGTGTATTTTAAAAACTGCAACGCAAGGGTACGATGGAAAGGGGCAGGTTGTTATTAATTCCATAAAAGATATTCCTGAGCTTGATTCGGGACTTGAATATATTTTGGAGCAAAAAGTTCCATTTGTGTGCGAAATTTCGGTAATTGCAACCAAAAATGCAAGCGGAACGGTATTCTTTCCAATTCCAAGAAATATTCACAAAGAAGGTATTTTGCGTGAATCTATCGTGCCTTTTGCGTTCGATTGTTTCAATTGTGATGATGTTCTTAAAATTCAACATGTGGCACTAGAAAATGTTCGGAAAATTGCCGAAAAGATTGTGCATTTTGGCACATTTGCAGTGGAGTTTTTCGTTTTGGAAAGTGGGGAAATTTTATTCAACGAAATGGCACCGCGTCCGCATAATTCAGGTCATTTTGCGAACGACCTATGTAATATTTCTCAGTTTGAAAACCATGTTCGTGCGGCTTGTGGTTTACCAATTATTTCGCCAACACTTCTTCACGCAGGCAAAATGTTCAACATTATTGGCAACGATATTTGCGAACTTGAAAAAATTCTTGACAAACCAAATCATAAAATTCACCTATATAATAAAATAGGGGTTTTCCACGGGCGAAAACTTGGTCATTATAATATAATTGAAAGGTAAAAAAATGTTTAAAATTTTACAGCTTCTAACTCAAATTAAACTGTTTATCTTGGGTTCAAAATTTATTGGAACGGACGAATATCGCAACAGATATTACGAATCAAAACAGGCAGATTACCTTGGTCGCAAAAAGCGATTCTGCATTTACTCCGGCACAGTTGAAGCTTCAAAAATTCCTTCAAATTGGCATAACTGGATGCATTATTCTTCGCATGAGGAAATTAAGCAAAAAAAACCTTTTTGGGCAAAATCTCACACACCAAATGTAACAGGCACAGACTACGCATTTCAACCAAATCGTCACACACAGAACAATATTCACGGCAAATCCTTTATAGATTCAAACACATCATATCAAGCTTGGGATGGCAAAATTTCAGAAGATTAATATGATAAAAGTTGCAATATTTCTCATATTAATTTCAAATCTTGCTATTGCAAAGCAGTTGAAACGCCCAATGCCAATTGACAAACGCTACATAGACTTCCAAGTTTATGGAACAACAATTCTTCAAGGCGATAGCGTCGGTCAATCAACAACATCAAGTGAATACAAAAACGTTGCATACACAAACACCAATGTTGATATAGACTTCAACTTCAATAAAAACATTTCAGCACTAACGCAAACAAGCGTTCAAAACAGACAAAACGGCTTCACCCGTCCATATGCAATGATAGACTATGCAAATGGTAACAACACAATTGGCACATTTTTCACTAATACATTGCCATCTGTTAGAACTCTTGCGTTGAATTTGCACAACAAGCATACCTCACTTCTTGTGGGGAAATTTCGTCCACGAGCAGGTGTTGCAAATGGTGTAAATTCAAATACCATAAACGAGGACTGGTATGGTCTTTATGGTATGATGGTTAATGGCGGATACATGAACTCAAACAAAATTGGAGCACAATTCAGCACGGAAATTACGTTGTTTCCGCACTCTCATCAGATATTGGAAGTTGCTCTTTTTAAAAATGACACAACGGGTTTAAATAGCCCTGCATTTGGCACTCTTGGAGTATTTGGCTATAATCTTCCGCACTCACTCAATGGCATTATTTCACAAAACGAAGCGGGCAACACATTCGCACCATCTTCGTTGTCATTTTTTGTGGAGAGTATGTCAGAGTTAATCGATAACCAAACAATTACATACAGCGGGTATTATCGCAAACAAGATGTTGACATTCAAAGTGGCACTTTTTTACAGGCAGAAAAAACAATTGTGGGCTCTGTAAAATATGAAAAAGTGATTGAAAATGCGACATTAGGACTGTTTGCAAATATCGCATCTGTTTCAAACGCTTTTGGTGTGAAAGATGTTTCTGAAAAATATTATACATTTTCCGCATACACAAATGTTGATAATTTCGTAATAGCCTTCGTGTATAATATGTATACAATGGGTGGTGTGAATGGCATTGATATTAACGGCGTAAGTAAGTCAATCGATAATGCAAAGCTTTCACAAACGCAGGTTTCATTTGGATACAAATTCAATAATAGGTATAAATTTGATATTGCGTATCGCCAAATGATTGATGGCAAAACGCAGAAAACATCACAAGGTGTTGGTTTTGGGTTGCGATACAATATTGGAACGAAAGGGTTGTAACTTTCAAGATTTCAAACAAATTAAATTTTGAAAGTTACGTTGGTTTTTTTAAATAATTTAACCAACTAGAAATTTCTGAACAACAAGACTTAGTGATAAATCAAGAAACGAAAAGCCAATTGCGGCAATTGCACCAATAATTATAACCACAATTGTGATTTGTTGCAATTCTTTTTTTTGAAGGAATTTCACAGCTCTAAGTTCATTTTTTAGGAGCTCAATGTGCTTTGTCAATTTTGCTAGCATCTTTTTTTAAAATTTTTCAATTACAAATCATATTTTTATAAAATCAAGCAAAAAATTCCTTGATTTTTCTAAATGATTAAGTGTAAATAGGATAAATTATTTTTACACTCAGTGAAAAAGACAGATCTACTCTCAAAAGAAGTTCAACATATTGATATAACATCATTTGACGCACGCCCCATAATTGATGCAATGTCGCATATGTCATTTTCATCGCGAGACACCGCCAAGGCAGCTGAGATTCTGAATTTAATGGTTAATGATAAGGAGTGTTCTGTAATTTTGACTCTTGCCGGCTCAACATCTGCGGGCGGATGTATGCAAGTTTATTATGATATGGTGAAAAATAACATGGTTGATGCCATTGTTTCAACGGGTGCAAGCATTGTTGATATGGACTTTTTTGAAGCTCTTGGGTTCAAACACTATCATGGTTCGCAGTTTGAAGACGACTCAAAACTTCGCGACCTTTACATCGACAGAATTTACGACACTTACATTGATGAAGAAGCACTTCAAAAGTGCGACTCCACAATCTATGAAATTGCAAATTCACTTGAACACAGACCATATTCTTCACGCGAATTCATTTATGAAATGGGAAAATGGCTTGCAAATGGTAATGCAAAAAAACAAAATTCGCTTGTGCAACTTTGTTATGAGAAAAATGTCCCAATTTTTTGCCCTGCATTCACAGATTCCTCCGCGGGGTTTGGTCTTGTAAAGCATCAAGTTGATAACGCAAAGGCAGGAAAGGGATATATGACAATTGACTCTATCGCCGATTTCAGAGAGCTAACTGATGTGAAAATTAAAGCTGGAACAACCGGTCTTTTCATGATTGGTGGCGGTGTTCCGAAAAATTTCGTGCAAGACACCGTCGTGTGTGCAGAGGTTCTTGGTGTTGACTGTGAAATGCACAAATATGCCGTGCAGATTACCGTTGCAGATGTTCGCGATGGTGCATGTTCAAGCTCTACTTTAAAAGAAGCGTCTTCGTGGGGCAAAGTTCAAACTGTATACGAACAAATGGTTTTTGCAGAAGCGACAACAGTTGTTCCAATGATTGTCAGCGATGTTTACCACCGTGGATACTGGAAAAATCGTGATGCGAAAGAGTTCAATAACCTTTTTAATAAATAAACTTTTAAAGCGATACTTTTGAAATTATACTCTTAAAATGGCATCTAATTACTTCGGAAATCATTTCAGATTCACCACTTGGGGCGAAAGCCATGGTCCCGCAATTGGTTGCGTGATCGACGGCTGTCCTTCAATGCTGGAGCTTTCCGAAGAAGATTTTTCAGGAGAAATGTCTCGTCGAAAACCGGGACAAAGTAAGTTCACAACTCAAAGAAACGAAGATGACATAGTGAAAATTCTTTCGGGAATTTTTGATGGAAAAACGACGGGCACTCCCATAAGTTTAATTGTACACAATCAAGATCAACGCTCGCACGATTACTCGGATATTTCTGAAAAATTTCGCCCAAATCACGCTGATTTAACATATTTTAACAAATATGGCATTCGTGACTATCGAGGTGGTGGCAGGTCTTCTGCCCGCGAAACTGCAATGCGAGTTGCTGCCGGAGTCGTCGCAAGAAAAATTATCCCACAAATTGAAATATACGCATATATTACTCAAATTGGTAAAATTGTAATTCCAAAACACGACTTTTCCCAAGATTTCATCAACAAAAATCCATTCTTTATAGGGTCACAATCTGGCGTTGCAATGTGTGAAGAGTATCTTTCTGCAATACGCAAACAGGGCTCTTCGGCTGGTGCAATTATCGAAATTGTCGCAAAAAATGTTCCAATAGGGCTTGGAGAACCAATGTATCAAAAGCTCGATTCCCAAATTGCACAGGCAATGATGTCGATAAATGCAGTAAAAGGTGTGGAAATTGGTCAGGGATTTGCCTGTGGAATGGAGGAGGGTATTGATGTTTCGGACGAGATGTCATTTGAAAATGGCAAAATTTTATTTTCAAATAATAATAGTGGAGGCACTTTGGGCGGAATTTCGTCTTCGCAGGATGTAATTGCACGCGTGGCGATTAAGCCGACAAGTTCAATTTTGCACGAAAAAAACACGATAGATATTCA
>CANKQN010000067.1 GCA_947485035.1 Rickettsiales bacterium
GGTCGAGGTGGTCTGGACTAAGATTTGTTATTGCCGATATTTCAAATTCAACGCCGTGTGTCAATTCAATTTGAGCACTCGAAATTTCCACGGCACAAATATCTGCGTTTTGAGCGTTTTCAAAAGGCGAAACACCAATATTCCCACACAGTGCGGAATTTAACTCGCCATGAGTGAAAATATGGTTTAGAAGCGTAACTGTTGTCGATTTCCCGTTTGTTCCAGTCACGGAAAAATATTTCTTCTGCGGAAACAATTCTATAAACAGTTGGATATCTGAAACCATAGGAATTTTTCCGTTTTCTGCGAATGTGATGAATTGGTTTGTCAGATTTTGTTGGCGGGAATATTGCGTTGAAATTCCGGGACTAACAATTAAACGACGAATACCAAGTGACGATTGTGGTACTTCGTTAACAATTTTTTTTGGAAAATCAATTGATGCTTGTGATTTGGGATTTTCGTCAAAGATTGTAAAATCTTCGCCAGAATTTTCAAAAAATTTAGCAATAGCTCCACCCGTCCTGCCGTATCCAAGAATAATATTCATAACTATTTCATCGCTTGATAAGTTTTAAGAACTTGCAAAAATTCTTGTTGTTTTTCCGGCTCAATTCTTGTTAGAATATCAATTAGTTCCAAAATAAAATTTTGCTTTTTTTCAATTGGAAGAATGCCTTCTGCAGCTTTTTTTGTAGAAGATGTCTTTTCAGAAGCACCATCGCTAATTGGTTTCCAGTCCTCTGCAACATTTTGAATTGGCTGTGCCATTGTAAGCATTTCCATTGCGTTATCCTTCGTTGAACCAACAACTGATGGAATGAAGTATGCGATTGGTATGTTGAAAAATTCAGCAACTTGCGTCAATAAATTCACGGACATTTTGTTCTTGCCGTTTTCATATTTTTGCGTTTGCTGAAGTGTTAGACCAAGAAATTTTGCAAGGTCTTCTTGTCTTTTGTGGAACATATTACGGGCGATACGAATGCGCATGCCAATCAGCCTGTCAATTTCACCGGCTGCTATTTTTTGACCTCTCTTGCGAGGTGTTACTATCTCTTGCATTGTGTTGTAAATGATTTAGGTTAAATTATTCAATTCATAAGGTTATCATATAACTTATAATACATATTATTATAAAATTCAAGAAAAACAGATATTTTTTATATAAAAAAATGCTTTTTCGTCAAAGATTTTTATTATAAATATTTTTTTAAAATTTCAAGTATTTATTAAACAATTTGAGATTGTAAAATTTTTCTGGAAAATTGCGATAAATCCACGGTAAATTTGCATTTTATGCCGTTGGTAATAAAAAATTAATGTCCAATATTTTCTTCTTGACTACTACACAAAATGGTTTTTATGGTGTGAAAAAATAAATTTTCTTGCCATGTATAACATCGAAATCACGCCTGAAATCTTAAAAACTCACAAACTAAACGATGAAGACTATACAAAAATTGAATCAATTTTGGGAAGAAAGCCAAATTTAGTCGAACTTGGAATTTTTTCGGCAATGTGGTCGGAACATTGTTCTTATAAAACAACAAGAATGCACTTAAAACACATGCACACAAAGGGCGAGCAAGTAATTTGTGGTCCCGGCGAAAACGCAGGAATTATTGATGGAGGTGATAACGATGCAATAATTTTCAAAATGGAATCGCATAATCATCCATCGTTTATTGAACCATTTTCTGGTGCAGCAACTGGTGTTGGTGGAATTTTGCGTGATATTTTCACAATGGGAGCAAGACCAATTGCCAATGTTAATTCTTTGCGTTTTGGAAATATTAATGACAAAAACACAAAAAGATTACTCAAAGGCGTTACAAGCGGAATTTCATTTTACGGAAACTGCGTTGGTGTGCCAATGGTTGCAGGGGAATGCACATTTGATGATTCCTATAACGGAAATAACCTTGTGAATGCGATGTCCGTTGGACTTGCTCAAAAGGATAAAATCTTCTATTCGGCCGCATCATTCGTTGGTGCAAATGTTGTTTATGTTGGAAATAAAACAGGAAAAGATGGAATTCATGGTGCATCAATGTCATCAGATTCCTTCTCATCACAGGATTCAAACGAAAAATCTACCGTACAAGTCGGTGACCCATTCGTCGAAAAACTTCTAATTGAAGCCTGCCTTGAACTTATGCAAACCGATTGTGTTTTGGCAATTCAAGATATGGGAGCCGCTGGCTTAACATGCTCTTCCGTTGAAATGGCAGAAAAAGGTGGCACTGGAATTGAACTCAATGTGAATGCAATTCCGCAAAGGGCAAAAAACATGACAGCCTACGAAATTATGCTTTCGGAAAGTCAGGAAAGAATGCTGATTATTGTTAAACAAGAAAAGGAATGTGAAGCTCGCAAAATTTTCGAAAAATGGAACCTTGATTTTGCGATAATTGGAAAAATTACCGATACAAAAAACCTTGTAATCAAAGAAAACGACCAAATTGTTTGCGAAATTCCAATCGAGCCAATTTCCAGCCATGCACCAATTTACGATCGCCCTTCTGTTTCAAAAATTGACGAAGAAATCAAAGTTTCCAAGCCAACGAAATTGAACATCACGGAAAATCTGCTGAAAATTCTTGCCTCGCCAAATGTTGCATCAAAGGAATTTATTTACCAAAAATACGATTCTGGAGTTCAAAATTCAGCTGTATTTGCGTGTGGAAACCAAGCGGGAGTTGTTCGTTATGGTAATATTAAAAGCGTTACTTTAAAAGAAGAGCATAATAAAAACTTCATTCTTTCGCAAACAATGCTTTCGAAAAAAGGCTGTGGAGCATTGAACTTCTTGCACGATATCAACACAAAAGAAATTTCCTATAAAACACAAAAAGCACTGGTGATTTCAAGCACTTGCACACCAAAATTTGTGAAATCCAACGCAAAAATGGGTGCGGTTCACGCTGTTGTGGAATCGTATCGAAACATTTGTGCCAGTGGTGGAAAACCATCGGCTTTGACCAACTGCCTTAACTTTGGAAACCCAACAAACCCTGTTGTGATGGGGCAAATTAAGGATTCCATAGTTGGAATTTCTGAAGCGGCAAAGGTTTTAAATGTTCCCGTAATTTCAGGGAATGTTTCGCTTTATAACGAAACCGATGGCATATCTGTCAATCCAACACCTGCTATTGGAATGGTTGGAATTATGGACGATTACACAAAGGCAATTGGTAACATTATCTCTTCCGAAGAAGACCATATTTTCCTTATCGGTGAACTTGGTTCACACTTGACTAACACAATTTACGCCGAAATTTGCGAAGAGATTGCGGGCGGTAAAATGCCAGATGTTGACCTTCAAACCGAAAAAACCACTGGTAAATTTATTCAAAGCGTCATAAATGACCGCATGCTTTCTGCTTGCTGCGATGTTTCAAACGGCGGACTGTTGGTTTCTCTGACAAAAATGTGCGTTAAGGGTGGCGTTGGTGTGAATTTAAACCTTTATGGATATTCAAATTTAGAACTTATAACACTGCTTTTCAACGAAACTTGCGGGCGATACATTTGCATCGTTCCAAAGGGGGAATCGATTTCATTCGTTGAAAAAGCCGTTGCCAATAACATAATTTACACACAAATTGGTTTTACAACAGGCACGGAAATTTGTATAAATGATGAGAAAATTTCCCTTGCACAATGCAAGGAGGCTCTAAATTCTTTAGCACATTTTTTTAGTTAAAATGAATATCATTACAGAGGCAAAACACGCACTTTCAACACAAATAAATGGTCTGAATGATATTTTGACTGTTTTGGACGAAAATTTTATGAAAATTGTTGAAATCATTGCAAATTGTAAAGGGCATATAATCATTTCTGGCGTTGGAAAAAGTGGAAATATTGCAACAAAAATTGCCTCAACAATGTCATCAATTGGTATTCCTGCATTTTTTCTTGACCCATTCAACGCAGGACACGGCGACATTGGCGTTATAATGCCAAGCGATGCCATAATTTTCCTTTCCAATTCAGGTGAAAGTTTGGAAATTATGTCGCTTTTGCACTATGCAAAAAGCAATGGAAATGTTACAATTGCGATAACACGAGACGCAAAATCCACAATATCCACAAACGCAGACTTCGCAATTTCTCTGCCAAAATCACTGGAAGCAAGCGATCTTATGGCACCAACAACATCAACTACACAAATGCTTGTTATCGGAGACTGCCTCGCGGTATGTGCCTCAAAACTGAAAAATTTTACAAAAGAGCAATACGCCAAACTTCACCCAAGTGGCATTTTAGGCATGAAAATTGCGAAAATTAGCACAATTATGAACACCGAAATTTCAACTGTTGACTGTGACTGCAACATTATCCAAGTTTTGGAGGCAATGTCCCGCAATTCCAATGGTTTTTGTTGTGTAACTAAAAATGAAAAAGCATTTGGAATTATTACCGACGGTGATATTCGTCGCTTTATTTTGAAGTCAAACGGCGAAATTTCCCATTCAAAAGCGATAGATATTTGCAATACGAATCCTAAATTGTTAAGCGAAAATTCTTATATATTCGATGCAATAGAGATAATGAAAGTGAGCAGAATTTCTTCCGTTGTTGTTACGAATTCAAACTTAAAACCAATTGGTTTTGTCGCCCGCAATCAGTTTGATATATAAAAAAATGGAGCAAAAACTGCACGAAATTATCGCTTCAACCCTGCACGCAATTGATATCAAGGGTTTTACGATTACGATTGACAATGTTTCGCACAAACACGCTTCTCATTTCACGGGCAATGGTAACACGCATTTTGTCATAACGGTTAAATCTGATGAGTTACTCACAAGAAAACTATTAGAAAGGCATAGAATTTTAAATGATGCAACGGCAAATTTGATGAACGAAATTCACTCAATATCATTCAAGGTTATTTCGCAATCTGTGCGGTAATTATACCAAAATGACACTAATATAAAAAACACTATTTGCCTTTACTTGGAATAAGTTTATTCATTACATCACTAAAACTCATTTCAATCTTAAATAAGTCTGCACCTCTACCTTTTGGGTTGCGAACTTCACCTTTTTTGATATTCGTTGCTTTTGTTTTAGTTTGTGGTTTTATATTTTGCAAGGGAGATTTTATCATATTATTGTCATGATTTAAAGATATTATTTTTGTGGTATTCTAAATATTCACATCTTTTAAGATTAAAGATTAAATTACATTCTTGTGGAATATTGAGTTTTTGAATATTATAATCTGATAAATAAGGCGAAATTAAGATTTTTGCATTTTTATCTTTGTATATTTTTTCAATAGTAATTAAACCACAGTCAAAAAGCTTATCATAAGTTGGTGCTAACAGAAGACCGTTATACTTATCCACCCTTTCTGCATTTGAATCACATTTTGCCCATGGTTTTATATGGCTTGCAATTAGCATTCGTTTAGTTGAAGTGAACATATTTTTTTGCTAAAATCACTTCATATTTATGAATATTTCTCTCTATATTAATATCAGCATCACATAAATATTGAAA
>CANKQN010000068.1 GCA_947485035.1 Rickettsiales bacterium
TGTCAATGTCGTACTGCGTTGTTTGGCGTGAACCGTCTGGCTGTTCTTTTGCGGAAATTACTATTGCCTGTGCCGGACAGATAGCTTCACAAAGCTTACAAGCAATGCACCTTTCTTCGCCGTTTGGATAAAGTCGAAGAGCATGTTCGCCGCGAAACCTTGTGGAAACTGGTCCTTTTTCAAAGGGATAATTCAGCGTATAAGGTTTTTTGAACATAACCATAAATGTTTTCAACATTCCCGAAATAATTTCAAGCAAGAAAAATTGCTTAGCAACACGAAGAAAAACCATAAGTTTTTACGAAAAATTTCAATAGTTGTTATTGATTCAACACGAATAAAAAATCAAGATTTATTTTCCCGTCAAAAATTCAATAAGAAAAAATATCAGCCAAAGTGTTATAGTGTGCTAGTACAGTGATACAAAAAACAAAAAAAGCAAAAAATTATATTCCCAATTCCTCCTCAATTTTTTTTGCAATTTCTTGTAAATTTCCATTTCCTTCAACCATAATTCGAACTTTCGAATGCTCCGTTCCGGAACGACGCACAAGAACCCTTGCACTTTCGCCTGAATACTTTGTGGAAATTGCTTCCATTTGTTCCTTCGTTGTTGTTTCGTTAATTATGTTGTGAAGCACCTGCGGCGATTTTTCATAAAGCTTTCCAACATCGCTTGCTTTCCAGTTTTGAGACTTCATCGCTGAAATCAGCTGTATCGCAGAAAGTATTCCATCGCCAGTGGAAGAATACTGCGGAAGGATTATATGCCCCGATTGTTCGCCACCAATTTGAAACCCCGTTTCTATTAACGCCTTTGAAACATTTTTATCCCCAACATCCGTTCTAACAACTTCCTCAATTCCAATTGATTTCACATAGTTTTCAAATCCTAAATTCGACATTACCGTCACCACAACTCCGCTTTTGTCCAATTTTCCTTGAGCTTTCAAATTACAAACGATTCCAGCTATTATGTTATCGCCATCTAAAATTTCGCCATTTTCATCAATCACAATCAACCGATCCGCGTCACCATCAAGAATTATTCCAATGTCTGCACCTTCTTTTTTCATAATGGAAGCAAGGAATTCAGGGTGAGTTGCCCCACAATTTTCATTAATGTTCACGCCATTTGGCGAATTGTTATAAGTTTTCACACTACACCCAAGTTCCCAAAAAATTTCAGGAGCAATCTTATACGCACTGCCATTTGCAACATCAAGAAGAACTTTCAAACCAACGAATGCCTCCGTGTTTTGAATACTCGATTTAATATATTCAACATATCTTCCAATAACATCATCAAGCCGTCTTGCTCTTCCAAATTTGTGGTTGTAATCGCTAATTGCGTGTCCGTTAATATACCGTTCAATTTCTTCTTCAATTTCGCGTGAAATTTTCACACCGTCATTTCCAAAAATTTTAATGCCGTTGTCGTCATAAGGGTTATGCGAAGCTGATATCATAATTCCGTAGTCCGCCCTAAGGGAGCGCGTCAACATTGAAATTGCTGGCGTTGGAATTGGACCGGTAAGCATTACTTCAAAACCATTGGCCGTGAAACCTGCCGTCAGAGCGTTTTCAATTGAATAGCAAGAAATTCGAGTATCCTTCCCAATAACAACCCTTCTTGTTTTAAAATTATTCAAACTTGCAATCGCTGAAGGAATTTTTATCATAAATTCAGGAGTAATAAACCCAACGCCCGCCCTTCCACGAATGCCGTCCGTTCCAAAAATTTTTGTATTGATGCTCATTTTTTTAACGCTTAATAATAAATTAAACTTCGCAAAAGCATTGGAAATTTAAAAAACAAGTGTTTTTGTTTAGTTGTGCTGGAAAATGGCGGGAGTGAAGGGACTTGAACCCTCGGCCTTCTGCGTGACAGGCAGACGCTCTAACCAGCTGAGCTACACCCCCGTTCGTGAAAACGGATAAACCCCTAGTGAAGGGGGAATTTTAAAAATCAAGGATTATTTTTGGAATAATAGCGTGACACTTTATCTCCCTTCATACATTCCCGATATATTGCTGGTGAGTGATTTGAGGCGGTTTTGATTATTCATTTTCACAATCTTTGCTTTTTGCAATGCGGTGAATCTCGGTGGTATGGGTGTTGTGATATTTTCCCCGAGTGATTTGAGGCGGTTTTTATTTGTTCCTCCCTCAATGTGTTGTTTTTTCAACAAGTTGCTGTTCTCAGGGTGATTTGCCCATTTGCCAGGTTTATCACATAACGTTGTAACTTCCTTTTTCAACCTTCGAAGGTCATACATAACTCCATCGCGCCATCGGTATTCAGGTTTAAATTCACCATTATCTAAAGTACCAAGGATAGCGTTTATTCTTATCTTGGAAATGAGGGGGGGGTTTTCGTTTGAATTCATATAAAACAAAAAAATTTATATATCACAATAACACATTTTCCACCACAATGCAAGGATTATTTTCACCCCAACAAACCACCATTTGCAAAAACACAAACGCTTATAAAAACACCTTGACAATAAAAAAATCACAGGCAACAAATGTTCGTTCTTAACTTTTTTTCATATAACATGGAACTTAAATTCATCGCTATTGGTTTAATGGCTTTTGGTCTTCTTGGTGCCGCTTTGGCAATTGGTAATGTTTTCTCTTCATTGTTGAGTGGTATCTCTCGCAATCCTGAAGCTGAAAGCAAAATGTCAAAATACGCTTATGTTGGTGCGGGTCTTGCAGAATCAATTGGTCTTTTTGCATTGGTGATCTCACTAATCCTAATTTTCTCATAAAAACTTGAATTCTTGTTTTTTGGGATTTGGCTCCAATCAGGGTGAACGACACGAAAATATAAATCGTGCTGTTTCATTCCTGAAAAAAGCCCTAACTTCCGCTACAATCTTTACAAGCTCTTCCATCATTGAAACACCTGCTCTCTTAAAGGAAAATTCGCCAAAAGAATGGGATATTCCGTTTCTCAATTCCGTTATTCAATTCCAGACAACTCTCCATTTTTCAGAAATCCTTTGCATAATTCAAGAAATTGAACGAAAAATGGGCAAAAATTTCAACGCACCAATATGGTCGCCAAGAATAATCGACATCGATATCCTCTTTTTCGGAAATATAATTCACAATTCATCAACCCTTTCAATTCCACATCCGCAAATTCAAAACAGACTTTTCGTTCTTGAACCAATTTGTGAAATTGCCCCAGAAACATTCCACCCAATATTACAAAAAACCTGCAAGGAATTACTCAACATTTTTAAAAATACATTATGAAGCGAATTTTCATCATTTCCGGTGAAAAATCCGGCGATATAATCGCGCACGACCTTATCCAAAAAATCCAAACAACCTTTCCCAATTGCCAAATTCAAGGAATTGGTGGGGAATCCTTTTCCAAGAACGGTTTAAAGTCTCTTTTCAACCAAAACGAGCTTTCAATCATGGGATTTTTCGAAATTCTACCAAAAATTTTCCGCATTTTGAAGCTAATCAAAACCACGGTTGATGCAATAAAAGAATTTAAGCCAGAACATGTAATCACCATCGATTCCCCCGGTTTTAACTTCGTCATTGCAAGAAAAATTAAAGATGAAAGCTGTAAAATTCACCACATTGTTGCACCTTCCGTGTGGGCTTATAAAAAAAATCGAGCAAAAAAAGTTGCAAAACTTTATAACACTCTCTTTTGCATACTTCCCTTCGAACCACCATATTTCACGCAATTTGGCTTGAAGACCATATTCATTGGATACCCCCCGTTTCACAGAATTAATGCGATAAAAAGAAGTCTTGCACCGGCGGAAAAAACATCAAAAACAATCATTCCAATAACGCTTGGAAGCAGGCTTTCGGAAGTTAAAAAACACACGACGATAGTCAAGCAAACAATTGCCACACTAAACGGACGCTTCACCAACATTGAATTTGTCATTTTAACATTGCCGCATTTGCACTATGATGTTGCTAAAAGCTTTTCTCAAATTCGAAATGTAAATGTTATTTCAAACGAGGAAAAAAAGTGGCAAACCGTTCAAAATGCAAGTTTTGTTTTGGCGAAATCTGGCACGAATGTTATGGAATTTGCACTGATGGGCGTTGCGTCTATTGTGTTCTATCGTGCAAATATTGTGACAGAAATCATCATTAAAATTATGGCATATACAAAATTTGTAACACTGCTAAACTTCACCGCTAACAGACATATTCTGCCAGAATTTTTGCAAAATAAAGCAAATGGCGTTGCAATTGCAATGAAAGCAAAAGAATGGCTTGAACAGCCCGAAATTCTTATTGAAATTAAGCGAGAAATGAACGATGAATTGAAAAAGTTTGAATCTGCTCAACCACCACAAGCAATTATTTTTAATGAAATATGCACCTCAACATTGACCCCGTAATTTTCTACATCGCAGGCTACCCAATTCTTCGATGGTATTCCCTTGCTTACATTCTTGGCTTTATTTTCGCCTACAAACTTTTCAAGAAATACAGCAATTTCACAACAAAAGAGCAAACGGAATCTATTTTCAATTATGGCTTTCTTGGTGTCATTCTTGGTGGAAGACTTGGATACGTTCTGTTTTACAACTTAGGATACTACATACATAACCCCCTTGAAATTTTTGCCGTTTGGCAGGGTGGTATGTCTTTTCACGGCGGGCTTCTGGGCGTGATAATTGCCTTGACTGTCTTTGCGAAAAAACACAATATTTCGCCAGAAAAAATTGCTGATATTGCACCAATGTGCGTTACACCGGGTCTTTTCTTCGGACGCATTGCAAACTTTCTTAACGGAGAACTTTGGGGTGCAACAACTAATCTTCCAATTGGCGTAATTTTTCCACAAGCAAACGATTTCACCCCAAGGCATCCAACACAACTTTACGAAGCCCTAACTGAAGGATTGCTTTTGTTTATAATAACATGGCGAATGTATCAAGTTAAGAAAAAAATTAACGAGCATGAGAAAATCGCCAACTATTCAATCGCCGCTTGGTTTTTAATGCTATACGGCATATTTCGCTTCTTGATTGAATTTGTTCGCCAGCCAGATGCGCACATCGGCTACATTGCCTTTGGAATTATCACGATGGGGCATATTCTTTGTCTTGTAATGATTATTTCAGGTGCATTTTGGCTGAAATATGGCTCGTTTGTTACGCGCACAATTTTCACACCCAAAGATTGAATTTTGCCATATCAAATACCGCTTCCTTCGTGGGTTATCTACGAATAATGTAGTGGGTATATATAATAATCTTTGTAAATATAGTTGCAGAATTTTTTTCTTTTTTTTATTTTTGTATCATCACAGTGATACACCTAAAAATTGTGGATAAGTAAAAAACTCAATTTCGCAAAGGGTTTATGGCGAATTTGACTTGGAAGAGAA
>CANKQN010000069.1 GCA_947485035.1 Rickettsiales bacterium
AGTTTGAAGCATTATTTCAAAATTTGCGTTGCGAGTATCCTTCGATTCAAACACAATAAAGCCAGTTGCGTTGGTGAAGTCTAGGAAATTGAGTTTGTTTTCGGTGTATTTATGCAAAATTTGCGATGGAATGTTGTTAAACGAAACATGCAAGTGTTGCGAATTTAGTGTAACTTTGAAATCGTAACCATATTGCTTTGAATTGGCTTGGACAAAAAGAATATATCCTCGTTGGTTGACTTTCAGCGTGGCGTCATTTATGTGAATTTTGTTATCGTTTAAATTCAGAACAAAATCCATAATACTCATCTTAAACGATGGAATTAGCGAGTAGTAAAAGCTTGCAAGGGCGTGCGGGTTATATGTGCTTTTTTCCTTGTTAGTACTAATGTTCATAAGGAATTTTGCGATGGTAATTTTGTAAAGTCGCCCGTGAAGGATGTCGGAAATTGAGAAGTTGATTTTGGCATCAAAACCTTCAATTTCAACATCTTTTGTGTGCCTTTTGAAGTGCGGAATGTTAATTTCAATGTTTTCGCCGTGAATTTTTGTTGAAATATGTTCAGATTTCACCTTCAAAACAGGCAAAGTTCGTTCAAGAAATTTTGTCGTGAAAAGTGCTGCACGGTTTGGGCTTGTCTTAATGAATACGAAAAATAGAAAAATTGAAACGGTCAACATCAAAAGCAAAATGCTGACAAGCGAGACGATTCTATACGAAAGTTTAACTAGAAATAAAAGGATTGCGGAAATGAATTTCTTAATATTTTTCATACAATTTTTTCAATGCGATTCAGCCTCTCTGAAATTGCCGTGTTTGGCTTTTTCTTTAAAAGTGCCTTAAGTTTTGATATTTCTTCGTTAAGAATTGGCTTGGATTCCTTATCGTTTTTTTCCATAAAAATTGCAATTTCTTCAATGCGTGAAACGAGTGAGTATTCTGGTAAATTGAGTTTGTTGTAGGCATATTGAAGGTTTTGATATAAAACCGCGTGGCTTTCCTTCGTGCTTTTAAGCTCTTCAAGCAGTGAAATGCCTTCGTTGATTCTTATAGAATCTTGAAATGTTGTTATTAAGAAAGTGGCGTATTCTTGGATAATTAATTTGTTTTGTGAAAGCTCAATCGCATTTTTGAAGTGGTGTATTGCTTGTTCGTGTTGGTGTAATTTCATGTGAATTATTGCCGCAGTTTCGTGGAAATATGGGTTGTTTTGATGAATTTGAAGAAGATTATTTATGTGAAACAGTGCGGTTTGATATTTATTTTCAAGCAGGTTTTGATATGCAAGATAGTAAGCTTTATATTGTGAATGAGTTAAAATTGTATGAGTATTCGTGTGAAGACTGGAATTTCCCGAGTATGCTAGAATTTTTGCCTGAATAAACATATGTTGTTGAAGCATTGCGTCTGTTGTTTTTTTGCCTTTAATTGTGTGGGATTGGAAGTAGGATATGCGGTCTGTTGTAAGTGGGTGGGTTATGGAGTATTTGTCGATATCTTTGGTGTATTTGCTTTGAATTGAGTCAAGTTTTCTAAAAAGTTCAAGCATTCCATCGCTGGAAATATCAGCTTTTTTCATAAACAACATGGCATATCTGTCTGCTTCCGCTTCTTGTGTTCTTGAAAATGCAAGAAATTGCCTTTCTGCAATGTGTTGACCAAGTATTGTTGAGGCAATTGCAGCGTTTGTGCCTGAATTTGTTGGCGAAGCGACAAGCATTCCAACACCAAGAAGAGTTGCGATGGCATATGTTGCTATTGATTTTTGCATGCTTGCTTGGGATTTAACCAAATGTGCACCAATAATGTGACCAAATTCGTGAGATATCACACCTTGAAGCATGTTTGGTGTGTTTGAAGCTTCAATTAAACCGGTATTGATAAAAATATTCTGTCCGCCATAAACAAATGCGTTGATAGCATTATCCTTCACAAGGTAAAATGTGATAGCATCACTTGCAGTTCCGCCTGATTGGAATATTGGCGATGATATTTGGTGAAGGTAATCCTCAATTTCAGCGTCCCTAATAAGGTTCAAAGCCTGTGCGTTTAGTTGCACGGCAAGAAGCAGGGTGATGAATAGGTTGAAAGGCCTCACGATTTAATTAATATTTTTTAAAATATCCAATAAGTTCATTGAAAAATCAAGGAATATTTGCATTTTTCAGAAATTTTTTACAAGATGTTATGCACCGAAGTTTCGCTCTTGTTTGTGATAGAAATTCAGGGCAAAATCAAGGTTTTGCTTGGTGAAATCTGGCCAAAGTATTTCGCAGAAGTATAGCTCGGCGTAAGTTGTTTGCCACAAAAGGAAGTTGCTAAGCCTTTGCTTGCCTCCCGTGCGAATGAGAAGGTCAACATCTGGCATATTTTTGTGATACAAATTGCTCTCAATTGTTTTAATATCAATTTTTTCGCCATTTTCGATGATTTTTTGGCAAGCATCAACAATTTCCTGTTTCCCGCCATAATTGAGTGCAATGTTCAGGGTGAATATTGAATTTTGCGTGATATTTTGATTAATTTTAATAATTTTACTGCGAATTCTTTCAGGGAAAATCTCAAAATTTCCAATACATCGCACATTCACCGATTCCTTTTGCAGTTTTTTTATGTCGGAATCAAGATATTTTTCCAGCATAAGGAAAAGATCGTCAGTTTCTTCTTTTGACCTTTCATTGTTTTCCACTGAAAAAGCATAGACCGTTACAAGCTCAATGCTGTATGTTTTTAGAATTTTACACAGCTCCATAAGCGTGTTTGCACCAGCTTCGTGTCCTTTTTTCACGGAAACATTGCGTTCTTTCGCCCACCTGCGGTTGCCGTCCATAATAATTGCAAGGTGTTTTATTTCTTCCATTTTGATATATTTTTCAACAAACATATATCAAATATTTTTATTTTCAAGTTGTTTTTAAAGTAAAATTTATGTGAAGCTTAGTTGAATTTTTTCATACAAAACGGTGGTCTATCATCACTTATTGCGATGTTTCGTGATTTCATTCGTGGCAAGGAAGTCTGCTCGCTCATTTAAAACATTGCCGTTGTGTGCCTTAACCCATTTCCATTCGGGATTTAATTTTTGGCTGATTTCATCAAGCTTAATCCAAAGTTCTGCGTTTTTAACAGGTTGCTTTGCTGCCGTTTTCCACCCATTTTTCTTCCAATTGATAATCCACTGGGTAATCCCATTTTTTACATACTGGCTATCGGTGTATATTTCAATTGGAATATTTGGCATTTTTACAGCCAACAGTCCTTCAATGCAAGCACGAAGTTCCATTTGGTTGTTGGTAGTATTTTCTTGAAAACCCGAGAGCTCTTTGGTTACATCTTCCCATTTTAAAACTGCTCCCCAGCCACCTTGCATGCTTGGCATTGAACACGCGCCGTCGGTATATATTATTATTTTTGACATAATCCCATCATAATTTCCATTTTTATTTTACTAAAATCCATTGTTTCACACTGTTTTCTTGCGACGATTATCACGCAATTTGGCGAAAAATTCACATCACACAACGCAGTGCGAATGCGTCGCTTTATGAAGTTTCGCTCAACTGCTCCACCAAGTTTTTTCGTCGCCATTATTCCATAAATTGGTTTAATAGGGTTATGTCGCTTGAATTTCGTGCAAAATTCCTCCATTGAAATTTTGTAAATCACGCACGATTTCAGCACGATTTTATTCTGGGCGTTCGTCGCAGAATTCATGATAAACTTGAAGTGCGAGTACTGTTTAACCGTGTTTTTCATGAAAATTTACGGGATAATTGGCATAAATTCAAGCCCCGCTTTTTGCGGAAAACCAAATGCGATGTTCATGTTTTGCACAGCCTGTGAAGAAGAACCTTTCGCAATATTATCGATTACAGAGGAAATAAATACCTCGTTGCCGTCTTGAATGACGCAGATTTTGCAGAAATTCGTCGCCAAAACTTCACGAGTCGACGGTAAAACATCGATAATTTTCACGAAATCTGAATTGCGATAAAACTCTTGCAAAATTTCCTTGCAATTTGCGGTCGAATTGAAGTAGATACTGGTTTCAATGCCGCGAAGAACTGGCACTAAATGTGGTGTGAAGCGAACATTTTGCCCAAAATAGTAGGAAATTTCCGCGCGATGGCGGTGAGTGTGCGGATTGTAGGCTTTTACGGAATCGCTGGTTTGCGTGAAGGAAAAATCAAAGGAATCTTTGCGACCTGCACCCGAAATTCCGGTTTTACTGTCAATAATTACTTGGGAATTTATGTGGTTTTGAAGTGGAATCAACGGCAAAAGTGCCGATGTTGGAAAGCAACCCGGACATGCAATAATTTGTGATTTTGCGATTTCATCCGTGAAGATTTCACTCAATCCATAGCACGCTTTTTCCTGTAATTCAGGGGTTTTGTGTGTGGAATAATTTGCTTCGTAAAGTTCGATTGGCAGGCGGAAATCTGCGGAAAGATCGATGATTTTAATGTGAGAATTTTTCGTAAGAATTTCAGAAATCACAAGTTGAGAAGTTTGGTGTGGAAGGCAGCAAAAAACGCAATCGATTATATCAAAATCGACTTCCTCCAGCTTTTGAATTTTTGGAAGTTGAAAAATATTAAGGGCAGGGTATATTTCTGAAATTTCCTTACCAGCAAAGGAATTTCCAACAATGTTTTTTACGGAAACGAATGGGTGTAGCATTAAAAGGCGAAGGGCTTCAACACCTGTGAAACCCGTTACGCCAATTATTGCAACATTTAAAACTGCCGATTTATTCAACATTGTGCAAAAAATACTATTCTTCTGCAAAAGCAAAACCTTTCGCAAGTTCTTTCATGATGTTATCTGGCACGATTGAGTATTTTTCGAAAACCATTGAATATTGAGAACGACCTTGAGACATTGAACGAAGTGTGTTCACATAGCCAAACATTGAAGAAAGTGGAACTGATGCTGTGATGATTTTTGCATTAGCACGGTCTTCCATGTTGGAAATCTGTCCACGACGAGAGTTAATATCACCAATAATATCACCCATGTAATCTTCAGGAGTAATAACTTCAACTTTCATGATTGGTTCCAAAATTTTTGGAGAACCCTTCTGTGCCAATTGACGGAACGCATGACGAGCTGCAATTTCAAACGCAAGAGCAGATGAATCGACATCGTGGTATGCACCATCAACAAGAGTCGCTTTAAGGTCGATAACTTGGTTTCCGGCGATAAGTCCGTTTTTTAAAGCCGATTCAAGACCCTTTTCTGCACCAGGAATATATTCTTTTGGAATTGCTCCACCAAAAATTTTGTTTTCAAAAACAAAACCCGAACCAGGTTCACCCGGTGCGAATTCAATTTTCACGCGTGCGAATTGGCCAGAACCACCAGATTGC
>CANKQN010000070.1 GCA_947485035.1 Rickettsiales bacterium
CAATTTTTAAACATTCAAAACAAGCCCGATGTTGATTACATTGGAAATCTTTCGCCTGCAATTGCTATTGACCAGAAAACCTCATCAAAGAACCCTCTCTCAACCGTTGCAACTGTTACTGAAATTTACGATTATCTTCGTGTGCTGTTCGCCCGCATCGGAATTCCATACTCCCCAGCAACAGGAAAGCCAATTATTAGCCAGACATCTTCGCAAATGATTGCCGAAATAATGGAATTACCAATTGGCACAAAGCTTAACATTCTTTCGCCAATAATTCGCGGACAAAAAGGCGAACACAAAAAACTTCTCATTTCCCTTCGCAAGCAGGGCTATCAACGCGTGCGTTTGAACGGAGATTACATGAACATTGATGACGCCGAAATTGAGGATAAAAACCGCAAAAATTCAGTTGAAATTGTTGTTGATAGAATTGAAATGGACGCAGATGTTAAAGAACGTCTTGCTTCTTCTGTTGAAAATGCACTTTTACTTTCAGGCGGGTTAGTCTATGCCGATATTCAATCCCTTCCAAATGATGAAACTGCATTTCATTTCAAAAATGGAAAACTTATTGACATTGAACACCATTTGGTCTATTCCGAAAAATTTTCCTGTCCAATTTCAGGCTTTGTTATTGAAGATTTGGAGCCTCGAATTTTCTCATTTAACAGCCCGTATGGTGCTTGTTCTGCGTGTAATGGTCTTGGAAAGGAACACTATTTTGTGAAGGAATTAATTGTTCCGGACGACACCAAAACCATTAACGATGGTGCAATTGCTCCATGGGAAAACATAACAAGCAACAAGCTTTATTACCAAATCATCGCAGGTTTTGCAAAGCATTACAAATTCTCAACTGCCGTTCCGTTTAAGGAATTACCAGATGACATCAAAAAAATTATTTTCTATGGAAACGACGGTGTTGAAATTGATATTGAATACACGGACGGCTTGCGTAAATCTCGCATGAAACGAGCATTCGAAGGTATTATTCCAATTTTAGAAGCACGTCTTCGTGAAACAGAAAGCGACGGAATTCGCGAAGAAATTGCTAAATTTCAGGACGAAACCCATTGTCACGCTTGCTTTGGGCATCGTTTAAAAGAGCAATCTTTGGCGGTAAAAATTGTTGGAAAACATATCGGAGAGGTTTGCTCTCTAACAATCACCGAATCAATCGCTTGGTTTGAAGGGCTAGTTCCTCAACTTTCCGAACAACATCGTGAAATTGCCGAACGCTCCGTGAAGGAAATTATCAAACGCCTTTATTTCCTTGAAAATGTTGGTCTTGATTATTTGACTCTTGCACGTGAAGCAAAAACACTTTCTGGCGGTGAAAGCCAAAGAATTCGACTTGCAAGCCAAATTGGATCTGAATTAACAGGCATTATGTATGTATTAGATGAGCCATCAATTGGTCTGCATCAATCGGATAACGCAAAATTAATTCACACGCTCAAACACCTGCGTGACATCGGCAATACGGTTATTGTTGTTGAACACGATGAGGAAACAATGCTAGAAGCTGATATGTTGATTGATATTGGTCCAGTTGCTGGTGAAAAAGGGGGGTATATTGTTGCGTCAGGAACTCCGCAAGAAGTTATGAATCACCCTGATAGCATCACAGGTCAATACCTTTCTGGGAAGCTTAAAATTGAAGGACTTCACGCCCGCCGAAGAATTAAACAGGACATGGTTATCAAAATTAAGGGGGCAAGGTCGAATAACTTGAAAAACATTGATGTTGAATTTCCACTTGGAATGATGGTTTGTGTTACGGGTGTTAGTGGTTGCGGAAAGTCATCGCTTGTGATGGAAACGCTTTACCGTGCCGTTGCAAAACGCCTTCATTCAAGCGCGGTTAAGCCGGGTTTACATAGTGAAATCACGGGTCTTGAACATATCGATAAAATTATCGAAATTGATCAATCTCCAATTGGAAGAACACCTCGTTCAAACCCTGCAACCTATACCGCCTGCTTCACACATATTCGTGACTGGTTCGCCAATCTTCCCGAAGCAAAACGCAAGGGATATAAATCATCACGGTTTTCCTTCAATGTTAAAGGTGGAAGGTGTGAGGCTTGTCAGGGAGATGGAATTATTAAAGTGGAAATGCACTTTTTGCCTGATGTCTATGTTGAATGTGAAGTTTGCAAAGGCAAGCGTTACAACAAGGAAACGTTGGAAGTTAAGTACAAAAATAAATCAATTTGTGATGTATTGGAAATGTCAATTGGTGAAGCTTACGAATTCTTTAAACCGATTGATTTAATCGCCAATAAGTTGAAATATCTTATGATGGTTGGGCTTGATTACATGAAGCTTGGTCAGCCTGCAACAACTCTTTCGGGGGGTGAAAGTCAGCGGATTAAACTTGCCCGTGAGCTTTCAAAAAAAGACACAGGAAGCACGCTTTACATTCTTGATGAACCAACAACTGGCTTGCATTCAAGCGATATCAAGAAGCTTTTGGAGGTTATTCAACAGCTAATTGACAACGGAAATTCAATGGTTATTATTGAACACAATATGGATGTGATTAAAACTGCGGATTATATTATTGATATTGGTCCAAAAGGTGGTGTTAATGGTGGAAGATTGGTCGCTTGTGGAACGCCTGAACATGTCGCTTCAGTACCTGAGAGCGTCACGGGGCAGTATTTGGGAAAAATGCTTAAAAAGTTATGATCAATGAAGGAGTACTTTGATAACGCAAAGAGATGGTATTATTTTAAATATGTCTATCACATAAAATTTTTGTTGTTTATTGCAACAATAACGCTTTCAATGATATTTCTCGTTTGTTTCGTGCTTTATGTTGTTCAGGGAGCAATTGTAAACCAAGAAAGAATTGCGAAAGTAATTCCAGTTCAATACGATTTTGAATCCAAACCAGTTATGACTAAGGTGGAAAAGCACTACCACAGCAACGATCTTAATATTTTGCAATATTCCATTGAGTCTTATGTGAATAACTTTGAAGTTTATGAAAAAACCGACAACTTCTATATCGCGTTCATTGAAAAAATGAAGCATTTGCAGAAATATTCGTCTCGTGATGCTCTTAGCACATTTCAAAACCGTTTCACGAACGATTATTCTAAAAAATTAACCGGAAACGCATTCGTGAAAATGCAAATTAAGAGTATCCACTTTAATATTAGCGAGGAATCTATTGTGGATAAATTCCAAAACCTTCTTATGGCACAAGATGTTCCCGATGAGGCGACTATTGAAGCGATGATTTACATTTTTGATGGGAAACGCTTGAAAAAAATTCCAACAACAATTGAAATATCATTTATTTTTAAGAAAATACAGAGGCAGTCCAACGGCAAATTTAGCAATGTGAAGTTTTTTGTCACAAGTTATTCTTACGGATAATTAAACATTTGACATTTGCGTTTGCATTTTTATTATATGAAAAATATTTCAAGTACATGGCTATAAACATTGCAATTAACGGTGCAAATGGCAGAATGGGGCAGGAAATTGCCAAAATTATTGAAAGCAATGAATGTCTGAAGCTTGTTGCAAAATTCACTTCTCTCAATCCAATTTCCCACGATAATACCGCTGGCATTGATGTTATTATCGATTTTTCCTCCGAATTTGGATTGAATGAGGTTCTGAAATACGCAAATTGCAAAATTGTTAGCGGAACAACAGGAATTTCGCCTGAAACTTTTACAGCCATGAGGCAATACGGCAATGAAAAAAATGGGATAATATGGGGAAGTAACACTTCTTTTGGTGTGAATTTACTTTTTGCAATGGTTAACAAGCTTGGTTCAATGCTTGGAAGTGAGTACGATGCGGAAGTTTATGAGCGTCATCATCGTTTGAAAAAAGATGCACCATCTGGCACTGCTATCACAATTGGAAAAAAAATTGCTCAAGGAAGGGGAGTTGAGTATATCCAGCGAGACTATTCAACACAAGGCGAAAGAAAGCTTGGCGAAATTGGCTTTGGCATTGAAAGAGGTGGAAAAACTGTGGGATATCACGAGGCCGCATTTATTTCTGACGATGAGCGAATTTGGATTGGTCACGAAGCGTTTGACCGCTCAATTTTTGCAAAAGGTGCTGTGAAATTGGCGATAATTGCGTTCGAACAAAATATTAAACACTACAACGAAGCGTGCGATGTTCTTGCTAGTATTTTATGAAATTTATGCAAAAAATTAACAAATCTTATGTTATCCTAGTGGCATTTTTCTTGTTTCACCTGTTTTGTTTAACACTAGGGCGAGACATCTATTGCCTTCAATTAACAGACGACATGGCAGAAAATTATGCCTGGGGGCAAGAAATGCAACTTGGATACTATAAACATCCGCCTTTTTTCGCTTGGGTTGCCTATGCTTGGCTTTCAATTTTTGGAACATCGCACTTTGCATACTACCTGCTTTCCCAATTTACCGTTGTTGTTGCAATGATTTTCATATTCTTGCTGTCTAGAAGGTTTATCAGTGAAAATAAAGCAGTTTTTGCTGTGATATTGCTGGAATTTATCATTTATTACAACTTTAAGGCATTCAGGTTCAACGCAAACACGATTCTAATTCCACTTTTCCCCGCAATTTCGTTCTTTTTTATGAAATCTTTGCAGGAAAATCGCACAAAAGACTGGGTATTGTTCGGGCTTACCGCAACACTTGGTATGCTTGCAAAATATGCAACAGTTGCATTGCTTTTGGTTTTTGTTCTTTACGCACTCCATAAACGCAGGGATATTTTCAAGAATAAGCGCACATATTTAGCGGTTTTAGTCTTCGTCGCAACAATTTCTCCGCATATATACTGGTTGTTTCAAACAGATTTCATTACATTCAGATACGCACACAGTCAAATTCAAACCCAGCATTTTTTTGGATACTACGCACTTCGCTTTCCATTTGCACAAATTCCGTTTATATTGTGTGCCGCATTGGTCGTATTTTTCACAACGAAAAAATCTCAACACTCTGCTGAAAATTCCACACAAAACAACGCACTGTTGTTGTACTTAACATTCATGCCAACGCTTGTTATGACAGTGCTAGGCTTTGCCGCAAATATGGAAATTTCCAGTGTCTGGGGCATTCCAAACTGGTTTTTATTTACAACATTTTTATTACGAAATCGTGAAATTTCAAAGCCTCGTGTAATCATTTTGCTTGCTGTGTTGCTCAATATTGCCTATTTAATTTACGGAATTTGCGTTTATGCGTTTGATATTAAGGTGAAACTTAATCGATACGACGCACGGCAAGTCAACGCAGAAATTGAGAAAAAATGGAACGAA
>CANKQN010000071.1 GCA_947485035.1 Rickettsiales bacterium
TATCAATATCAAAGCCAAGTTCAAACGAAACCGCCGTGTCTTTGTCAATGTGAATATGTTCGTAAATGTCATTAATTGTAACTTCTTCCTTCAATTGCTTTTTGAATATGAGGTCGTTTCTTGCGTGTTTTTCAGCGCGAATTCTAACGCTTGCAAATCTTTTGTTTGGAATCAATTTTTCCACAATTTTATACATCTCGTTGTGATGCAAAAACGGACGCACAATTGCCGTGTCAAATATATCAAAGGAAACAACTTCGCATTCTTTAATTTTTTGAAATGGATCGCATTGTTCAATGCTTGGAATTTTTTGAAACATATTACAACCTATAAACCTTTTCTAAGAAGATTGGAATCCACGCATCTGGTTCGTCGCCAACTTCGTTTCTAATATTTCGCAGAAGCTCAACCGTTTCTGCCCTGCCTGAAAGAATATGAATTACGTCCATCATTCCCGAAAGATTAATTCTTGCAATGGCGGTTTTTGTTTCCTGCTTAACAAGGAAAAAGCGGGAGGCGGGGTCAATGTTTTTCACAAGGTCGAATTCTTTATCCGAAAGCATGAACATTGACTGATATGTTTCTGTTGCTCGCATATTTGGAAGGAAAATTTGCGTTGCAGTTTGTTGAACAAGGGTGTCGCTAATCCCAGATTTCGTCGCATCTTCAACGGACTGCGTCGCAAACACAACCATCGCATTAAGTTTCCGCATAACCTTCAGCCAATCTTTAATTTTTGGTGCAAACACGGGGTTATCAATCAATGCCCAAGCTTCATCAAGAACAACAATTGTTGGCGTTCCATCAAGAGATGCCTGAATTCTGTGGAAAAGATAGCTCAGAGTTGGTGCAAGGGCGGTTGGGTCTTGCAAAATTGGTCCCATTTCAAACCCGAAAATACTCCCCTTCGAAAAATCAAGGTTGTCAATTTCGTTATCAAACATGTTCGCTTTTTCACCATCGCCATGCCACTTTGCAAGCTTTGAAGCAATTGAGCCAACAAATTCCGTGCCAAAAAATGAAGCAGCGTTTCGCATTGTTCTTTGATGCTTTGGCAAACGATATATTCCATCAACTGCTTGTGCAATAGTTGCCGATTCTTCCGGCGTAATTTGTCTCACTTCACTACCCGTAATAAGATTTGAAAACCATTCAAACAAAAATGCTTTATTAATAGAGTTATCTGGCAGATGTAATGGATTAAAATTGGATTTCTCGGCTGGGTCAAGAACTGAATAGTTCCCGCCTAATGCTCGAATAAAAATTTCTGCACCGTGGTCTTTATCAAAAAAGAACATTCGTGGACGAAACTTCTGTGCTTGTGCACAAAGAAAGTTCATCAAAACAGTTTTCCCTGCTCCAGTTGGTCCAATAATCATTGTGTGTCCAACATCACGCACATGAAAGTTGAAAAAAAATGGCGTTCCTGAAATTGTGTTGAAAACGGTGACGGCATCTCCCCAATGGTTTCCCGTAATTTTTCCAAGTGGGAAATTGTGCATTGAAGCAAATCCTGCAAGGTTTAGCGTGTTAATTGTTGCCTTGCGAATGATCATTGATTCATTTCCGGGAAGTTGCCCCCAAAAGCAAGCCTCCATGTTAATTGTTTCACGCACATTAACAATTCCAATGTTGGTTAATTCAACGCTCACGGAAGAGCAGCGTTTATCAAGATTTTTCTTGGTATCAGCAATACAAAGAATGCTTAGATGATGCCCACCAAAAGCAAATTTCCCTGCCATCGCTTCGTCAAGAGCTCGTGTAATTTCACCAATTTGGGAAAATGAGGGATCCTGCGATTGAATTAATCTTCTTTGTTGTAATTGCATTTTGCCAATGGCGTTTTGCTTATCCAAATATCCAAAGCTTTGCGTAATAATCAACTCAAACGGAAGGGTTAGGAATGCGTCAAGCAAGCCCGCATGGGTTGATGGTCGATAGTTCTTCAACGAAACAACTCCCATATACTTCACACCAATTGCGCAGTGCGATTCTATCGTTTTGCGTGCAGTATATATTCGCGATGTTTGAATGTAGCGGTCAATTGTTGTTTTTGGAAGGAGGTATCGCTGTTTTCGAAGTCCGCTTGTAAGCATACCAAGAAATTCAAGCATTTCACAGTAATAAGCTTCACCCTCTTGCTTAACCTTCAAAACGGAGGCATCGTATCCGTGAAATGACTGTAAAACCTTTTCAACATTTTCGGAAAGCTCGGCGTAGGCATCTGCAAGTGATTGACTGACGTCAGAATTTTCTTCGTCCTTGCTAAAAGATGCGGCGATGCTACTCAGGGCGTTGGTCATTTTATTATTCCGCCGAACGATTGTTATGTAGTGCTCATTCACAAAGACATACTCCGGTGCATGGCGATCTTCCCATTGTTGATTGAGTTCCTTTGCAAAGTTGTTGTCAAATTCTCCCTTGGGATACGACGACTGCTGTCTTCTCAAAGTGTGAATATATATTGTGAAATTTCCACCAACCATGGCTTTAAAAAGGTTGTTTCGTAAGTCTTTCTTTGAATCGATCTCAACATCATCAGCTGCTTCAAAGGCAAAACCCTCAACCCTAACTATGGAGACTAAATCCTGTTTTTTCGTAAGAATTGTGTTGTCGCTGAAATGACACAGGTATGGTATAAAGCTTGAAGCAGGAGCTTCCTTCTTCTGAATACTGTGGTTTTTCGGCAAGAAATTACTTAACAAAGCCTTTTCATAAATTTATATTTCAAACATATAAATATCTTTTAAATTGTCAAGTTGAAAAGAATAAATAGAGGTATTGGAGGGGGAAAAGTGAAGTTTTATGACACAAAAAACTTGAACATTTCGTTTGTTTCAATACTCGATAGACATTGCATCGTTATATCTTCAACCCAACATTATTTAAATAAAGCAGAATAGGAGGTCAGTTTTGTTGAGTCAGAAAGTGAAGTTTTGGTTATTCAAAAAAACCTTGCCAACATTGAGTTCCTATCCTTCCACAAGCAAAAGTGTCGCAAAACAGGCAATGCCTTCGCCTCGTCCTAAAAATCCCATTTTTTCGGTAGTAGTCGCCTTAATTGAAACCAAATCTTCATCAATTTGCATAATTTTTGCCAAATTTTCAACCAGAATTCCTCGCAATGGCTTAATTTTTGGAAATTCGCAAATCACGGTAATATCAATGTTGGAAATTTTGAAATTTTTTGCTGTCATAACATCAATTGCGGCTTGAAGAAATTGCACGGAGGAAGCATTTTTCCACTGAGGGTCGGTATCCGGAAAAAGCGTGCCAATATCACCAGCGTTCAGCCCCCCCAGAATTGCATCAACAAGGGTGTGAATGATGATGTCGCCGTCTGAATGTGCGATGATTGAAAACTCCGATTCAATTTCAAGTCCGCATAAAACGAGTGGTTTTGGTGACATTTCAAGACGGTGGAAATCAAAACCGTTGCCTATGCGAATTTTCATGTTGTGTGTGATAAAATTAACTCCCTCAAACCCCGCCAGAATCTTCGAAGAAAGATTTCAGGATTATCATTAAAATTCCAAGTTGAGCAGATGAGAACACAAAAAACATGCAAAACATCCATTTAAAAGCTTCCGCTTTTGATGATTGAATTTCATTTCTAACAAATTCTTTTTCAAAGTTTGCAAAATACGCTTTCATTACCACACCAACAATTGCCTTCGCTTTTTTTTCGTTAAAACTTTCTTCTTTCAAAATTTTTACCGCGGAGTGAGTATCAATAGTGTAATTCATTTTGTTTTGAATTAATTTTTACGCAACTTTTTTCTTCCTTCCTTTGCTGCGTTTTCTTTGTTTCACGACGGAAGAGACTATTCTGTTTGCAAGACGATCTTTGATGTAAGTGTCAATTATGCTGTCAAATTCTTCCATATTTTGCGAGAAGAAGTGATCTGCTCCCTCAACAACTTCATAAACAATATGAATATTTTTTTGGTTGTGGTTAAGGTCAACAAGGGTTTCGGTATCAGCAATTAGGGCAATTTCGTCTGAATCTCCTTGCACAATTAAGCCAGAAACAGGACAAGGCGAAAAGAATGAGAAAGAATATTTTGTTACAGGTGGGGCAACGGCAATGAAAGCTTCAATTTCAGGGCGACGCATAACCACATTCAAACCAACATAAGAACCAAATGAAAACCCTGCAAGCCAAAAGTGCGATGCTTCTGGAAATTGTGAGTGTAGCCAGTCAATTACGGCACCAACATCTTCAGCTTCACCCCTTCCTGCGTCAAATTTTCCTTGCGATTTCCCAACGCCTCGAAAGTTCATTCTGAGCACGGAAAAATCGTTTTGAGCAAAAAATTTATACATATGGTATGTAATTTTATTGTTCATAGTTCCACCATAAAGCGGATGTGGGTGAAGAACTATTGCAACGGGAGCTTTCGGATTTTCCGCAGAATGAAGCATTCCTTCAATCTTTCCAGCGGGACCTTCAATATAAACCTTTGGCATATTTATTACTACAAAAAAAATTTAGTCAGTAAAAAAACTTGACATAACTCATTATCCATAAAACAGTTCTTTGAAAATTTCAAGTGAAAAATGCCATCAATACAAATTTTAATCAAGCAGGAAGAAATTCCGTTTAGTGAAAAGAGCTTTATAAACTCACTTACTGGGGTTGAACACAATTTTGTTTCTTCCAATGCGATATTCCTCTACATTCAAATTCCCACAGAAACGCACTTTCCGGCACAACAGGTTGTTGGTCCACAATGTGATGCTCCCCAAGTTGCAATTGAAGGTTTTTACAATAAGTATCCGCACGAAATGGGCTTTGTAATTTCAAAAACGGCAAACACAACAACGACAAACAATTATGTTGCAAGAAAGGAAGCTTCAACAAAAACGGCGGAAGAAATTGCCCCAGAAATTGTGGAAAAATACATTTTGGAAGTTTCAAAATCGTGGAAAGAAACGCTAGATTTAACAATCAACGGAAATAATTTGCAATGGTGCAGACCAATCCACTCAATTTCTGCTTTTCTTAATGACAAGCCAATTGCTCACAAATTTGCGTTTAATTCGCTTGAAAATATAATGCTGTCCGATATTCCAATTGCGAGAGATGGTATCAATTATAAAATCAACCAAATTGAAAAGGAACTTGGAATTACCTGCGTTTCAAGGGAATCCGTTGCTGAACTTGCACATGTTTATGATGACCCAAAGTTCCAAATCGCCCAA
>CANKQN010000072.1 GCA_947485035.1 Rickettsiales bacterium
AATAATATTTCGGCAAATAGTGTTACTGCGAATTTTCAGTATCTTGACAAAACAACAGTAACGGGAAAGTTTGCCAAAACATCAATAAACCTAGCAAACGATTACAGTTATGACCAAGCTGAGTATTTTGGTGGCATTCGGCAGAAAATTTATTTTAACCACGGTGTTTTACACATTGGTGGTGGATATATGAACATGAGTCCATCATCTGGGAGTGGCGTTCAAACCGGCGTTGCATCGCTTGGACTGGGAACTTTGAACAAGAAACACTATGTTGGTGTGAGTGGTGGGGAATCGTTTTATGATGGGTTGAAAATAAAACAAGCATCATTTATTTACACATACTCATTCAATCAAAAGCACGACAGCATTGAACTTAATGTACATCGTATATTTTCGTCCGATGCAACTCAAACCAATAATAAATCGATTTATCACGCTTTAATTGCAAAATATACACACTATCTTAAAACCGAAATGCTTTTATTCGTCGATGAAATTGGAGGTTCTTTCATGTTTGGAAGTAGAATGTATGGCATTAATAACGATACTATGCAAATTAACAACTTACCACAAATTGAAAATTTCGCATTAACAATTGGACCAAGTTGGCACATAAAAGACACGCTTCGCATACATCTGCGATATTCTCTGAATAAATACAGTGATATATCCCTGAATGAGAGCTATCGTCTGCAAGGAGTCTATCTTTCAATGAATACCAATTTTTAATGCTATATATGATAAAAATTCTAACGACTATCGCACTTTTTACAACATTTTGTGCTAATGCGATGCAATCTGAAACGATATGGAGCAAGTCTTATGTTTTTGAATCGCAGGGGAGATACGCTGAGGCAGAGAGTGGTCTTGAACTTTTACTTACCGACAAAGCAAAGGTGAAGGCAAAGGAACTTGCTTTGCTAAGGCTTGGGTGGTTAAAATATTTACAGAACGACTATTCAAGTTCAATTGAATATTACAGCGCAGCAATTAAAATCAATCCTCAGTCGTTGCAAGCAAAGCTTGGAATATTACTTCCACTTCAAGCACAAGAACGCTGGGGTGAGTGTGAACTTTATGCAAAAAAAGCACTTGATGAATCTCCGTGGAATTATGACGCACATATAAATTTAATGTATTGTCAGCAGGGTTTGTTTAAATGGAATCAAATTGAAAAACACGCAAGCTCTGTTGTGGTGAAATATCCTGCAAGTATTATGCCATATTTGTATCTTGCACGATCGCAAAAGCAAATTGGCAAGAAAGTTGAGGCGGCGGAATCTTATATCAGCGTTTTGAGGCTTAGTCCCGAAAATGTGGAAGCTTTAGAATATGTTCAGAAATATTTGTGATATTGTGCAATTGTAAGAAATTTTTATTGATTAAAATAAATGTTGACTAAAAAAGAAAAGCATTTTATGCGGTTTTTTATTAATAATATTATATGATTGAGGTTGGTAATTCTTGCACTATTTCATATTTGCAAAATGGTATTTCAGTAGTATACTTCTATCCAAAAGATAGCACACCCGGTTGCACCATTGAAGCACAGGATTTTTCAAAACTTTTACCAGAATTTGAAAAATTTGGCGTCAAAGTTTATGGCGTTTCACGTGACGACGAGCAAAGTCACTCAAAATTCACGCAAGAATGCGATCTTTCCGTGCAATTAATCGCCGATGTTGACGGTTCAGTTTGCAACGATTTTGGAGTTATTGGTGAAAAAATTAACTTTGGAAAAACATATATTGGCATTGTTCGCTCAACTTTTATCATTAAAGATGGAGTAGTTTTAAAAGTGTGGAAATCTGTCCAAGTGAAAGACCATGCACAAAAGGTTTTAAGTGCACTTCCTCAATTGCTAACAACCGTTATAGAGTAATAATATGAACATTGCTAAACTTTCTTTGTTTGTTGTTGCCTCGTTATTAAGTACGCAACGGGCTTTTTCTCATCAATATGGACCATATAAAGTTGGAAAACCATACAAAATATCGTCCGGAAAATCATTTACGCCGCAAGAAGTTACAACTCTGAAACAGCAAGGAATTGCATCGTGGTATGGTAAAGATTTTGATGGCAAAATGACGGCAAACGGCGGAATTTTCAATAGCAACATCCTTACTGCCGCACACAGAACTCTTCCAATGCCGTCGGTTGTTTTAATTACAAACATGACAAATGGCAAAATGGCAGTTGTTGTTGTTAACGATCGTGGACCCTTTTCCGACACAGAAAGTAGACTTATTGATGTTTCAAAACAGACAGCAAAAAAACTTGATTTCCTTGAAAGAGGCAGGGCAAATGTTGAAGTTGAGTATATCCCCAATTTAAGCCAAAAACTCAAAAACGGTCAAGACATCACACAGGAAGAAATTGACGATGTTATTGCGTCAAAAAAACTTCAACCCGCACAAATGGTGCAAAATATCAACATTGCAAACGAGTTTCTGGAAGGGAAATCGATTGGAAAAACGGTGTTTAATGAATCACAAGATGGTCAAACATTATATGTTCAAGCTGGCGTTTTTGAGGTGCTAAATAACGCACAGGAGTTATATAAAAACCTTGTGCAAAATATTCCATCCGTGCAAATTCGCAGTGAGAAACGGGACGCAAAAAACTTTTATGTCGTGCGCTCTGGTCCATTTGAAACGCAGCAAGTTGCAGAGACTTCTCGCAGTCAGATTGGGAGTCTTTGCAGGGATTGCAATCCAATGATCGTCATTATTCAGTAATGTTGCTAAGTTTTTTTCATAGCAACATGAAAATTTCCCAATTATTTCGGCATTTTTCTTGAACCAGGCTTGATTGCCTCAATTTTTTTGAGTCTTTCGGGAATGTTGTCGGCATCAAAAACTTCAGCGTTGACTTTGTAAAGATGGGCGATGGTATAAGGGAATTTTGCTATTTCTTCCTCTTTCATACGGTTGATTATTGAGCCGCAGCCAACAATTTTACAACCAAATGGCTTAATTGCTTCAATTGCTTCAAGAGTCGATTTCCCAGTTGTAATTACATCTTCCAAAACAAGAACTTTATCCTTATGAGACAGCTGGAATCCACGGCGAAGTTCGAATTTGTTGTCCACTCGTTCAACAAAAACATTTCGAATGCCAAGGTGTTTTGAGGTTTCATATCCAACAATAACTCCACCCATAGCAGGTGAAACAACAACATTGTATTCCTCCAAAAATGTTGAAGCAATTGTGCGTGCAAGTTCGTGACAAATTTCTTCGGCAACTTTTGGGTTTTCGAAAATTTTTGCACATTGAATGTAGGTATCGCTGTGTTTTCCAGATGAAAGGAGGAAGTGTCCTTTAAGGATTGCTCCAATTTTAGTAAGTTGTTCCATGGTTATTTTGGTTTAATATTTTTGCGTTGGATACTTATTGATGATTTCACCGTTCTCTATGGTGTGCCATAGATGATTGTGTTTATTGTCTAAAAAATCGTTGCTATATCTCCAGCGATTCGTTGTGGCAAAAATTTGACATTCCTTAGATAGTTCTTGAAGTTGTCGATAAAATATCTGTAGGATGTCATCATTTATTGAAGAATCAAACTCATCTAAAAGTAAAATATCTGGTTTTGGATTTTCGTGCATCATTAACCATAAAATAAAAGCTGTTTTTTCACCAGTTGAAAGTTCACTAAGTGGAAGTCGTTTGTTATCTTTGCAGCGTGGATGGTTGAATAGTAATCTATATCCCTGAACAAAATTTTCATCAAGACTTATATCCAGTTTAAGTCTTACAAAAAAAGAATTGCAGTCTTGTATCAATTCTTTATTGCTTGGCAGATGTGTAATGACGGGGTATAGATGCACAAATTGCCTTGCTTCTGGCGGTCTTATAGCTTTTTTTGGTTTGCCATACTGAGCTATATCTTCAATACATTTAAAATGCTGAACTGACGCTGAAATGTGAGTGATATTGTGATTGACACGATATTTGTTGGCAATGTATTCCAAGATCTTTGTTTTTCCACCACCATTTTTTGATGTAATAATATTAAGTCCTTCATTTGGAATCCATACTTGGTCTATAAGAATTTCATGACCCTTAATTGCTATCTTATCAATGACCATATTTTTATATATACTTAAACCAAACAAAACAGGAAAAATAAAAAAATCAAGATAATTCTTCAGCAATAATTTTTCCCTTGACAATTTATTTTTAAATACCCTTTGAATAAATCGATTTTAATTTCGAACAATGTTCTCCAGTACAAATCTTGCTTATATCGCCGAAGTCTACACAAAATTTTCACAAAACCCTTCTTCTGTCGCACAATCTTGGCAGGATTACTTCAATGAAAACCCCGAAGATGTTGAGTTGATTAAAAAAGAATTGCAAAAAACGCCATGGAATCGTAACAAAATTTCGGTTATTGGCAATAAAAACGAGCTTTCATCTTTACCACAAGAAGAGCAAAACGAGAAGCCAAAAGACGGAAAAAAAGATGTCAAAAAGGAAGTGAAACCACAAGTTATCGCTTCAAAAATTGACCAAATTAAAACAGCATTTAGGGATTTTGGGCATCTTGCCTCTCAACTTGATCCACTCGGTTTCAAAAAAGGAAGAATTCACGGAGCAATTTCGTCGGCAATTGAAGGTTCCACAAAAGAGGACGTAGTTGAAATTGAAAGACTTCAAAATATTTACACAAACACAGTTGGGTACGAAATTTCACACATAAAAAAGGAAAATGAATACCAATGGCTTATTTCGCAAATTGAATCAAACGCTTTTGAGGCTTCAAAAGAGGAAAAAATTACAGGTTTTGAAATGATGCTTCGTGCGGAAATTTTTGAACAGACAATCCACAAAAAATTCCCCGGTGCTAAAAGGTTTTCAATCGAAGGTGCGGAATCTACAATTGTTGCACTGGAATCAATTATGCTGGAAGCGAGTAATGGCGGGGCGAAAGAGGTTATTTTAGGAATGGCACACAGAGGGCGTTTGAATACGCTTGTGCACACAACTGGCAAGCCATACCACGCAATTTTTTCAGAATTTGCGGGTGTATCTTCAATTCCCGCTGGCACACCAGGTTCGGGAGATGTGAAATATCACCTTGGTTAT
>CANKQN010000073.1 GCA_947485035.1 Rickettsiales bacterium
AATTGTGTTGTTTTTCGTGATTTTCTTAATGGTATCAACAAAGTTATCGCCTTTTTCAATATCAACACCAGCAGATTTATATGTTAGTTTTTCAGATATATTATATGATGAGGTATCAATTGACATTTTGAAAACAAAATTTTAACTTCTTATTATAATAAGATTTTTTTATTTGCAAGTGATTTTTGAAACTCCGAAATTGGAAACTCCAAACACCCCTTACGCAATAATTCCAAAAACGGGGAAAATTTACAGAAACTTGATTCCACAGCCCGTTCACAGCCTCAACAACATAAACAACCTTTCAAATGCGATTGGCTATGTGAGTTATGAAAACTACACGCAAATTGAAGAAATTGTTTCACCAAATGAAATGGCTTTTTGTGAAATGCCAAAATTTTTTTTTGGAAAATTTGAAAATCCGGAGGCTTTTGATATCAGAAATATCAAAAAATGTGAAATTCCACCTGTTGCTTTTGTGAAATCGAACATGACAAACGAGCAATATTTTACAAAAGTTGAAAAAGTTTTGGACTATATCAAAAAAGGCACGGTTTATCAGGTGAATTTGACTCGTAAATTTTGCGGGGAATTTGAATCAGTGCCAAACCCGCTTGATGTTTTTGCAAAACTATATTCAATTTCGCCAAATCCCTATTCAATGCTTTTGGTTATGGGCGGAGGGAAATCTGTCATTTCTTCTTCGCCAGAATGTTTTTTAACACGAAATGGCGGCGAAATTTATTCCGTTCCAATTAAGGGTTCACTGAAATCTTCTGATTCAATTGAAGGCTTGCGAAATTTTAAGGATAAGTCGGAAAACTTAATGATAACAGACCTTGTGCGAAATGATATCGGCAAAATTGCGAGCAATGTTTGGGTGGAAAACTTCCAGAATATTGAAACTTTTTCGCAAATTCACCATCTTTCTTCCAAGGTTTGTGGGAAATTGCGTGAAGGCGTGACGAATGCCCAATGTTTGCAGGCAACATTTCCAGCTGGGTCAATGACGGGAGCCCCAAAAATTAAGGCTATCCAAATTGCAAACGAGCTTGAATATGTACAAAGAGGGGTTTATTCCGGCTGTATTGGAATAATAAACGATGCACAAAACTTCGATTTTTCCGTCGTAATTCGAACGATAATTCTTGACGGTAAGAAGTTTGAATTTCAGGTTGGTGGGGCGATAGTCTTTGATTCCACTCCGCAAAAAGAACTTGATGAGACAATTCTGAAAGCAATGCCAATGCTGGAAACGCTTAACCTTGGGGCGGAAATTTTTGCCTAATTGCAATATTCACCTTCCCCTTGGGCTGTTATTCATTCGTGGTGGAGCAACATTGAAAGATCTGCCTTGAATTTTTCCAACAACGGGTGGCTTGTTTTTCACAAGTGGTTTTGCTGGCTTTGGTGCGGAGTTTTTCAGAGATTTGCCATCGGAGGAATCCTCGTCCTTCCTTCCATCACTGGTCGATTCATCGCCTGATTCTTCGTCTTGCTGTTCCTTTGTTGGAATTTGTGCATTTTGTGTGATGATTTTTTCTTCGTCCGTCATTGAAGTTGTATGAATTTTATGCAAAATAATAGTATTAATTTTCTTTGCAAGAGTTATTTTCCATAATCATTAAACTTCTTGACATTATCGTTTTTTTCAAGCATAATACTGTATATATCCTAGAAATAAAAAATGGCAAAGCAAATGTTTCAAACAATAAGGCAGCTTCACTCCTCAATGCAATTCCTTAGACCTTTTTTCATACAATACCGCTTGAAATTCATTATGGCGATAATTCTTATGTTTGTCGTTGCTGGGGCGACTGCTTCTTATGCGTATCTTGTGAAAGAGGTTCTGGATAAAATATTCATCGCAAAAAATGCCCAAATGCTGGTTGTTATTCCGGCGATGGTAGTTGCAATTGCGTTGGTCAAAAACACTGCACTGTTTCTGCAAACACGCACAATGCAAGTTTTAATGGCGAAAGTTACGCAAAACATTCAGGAGGCACTCTATCGGAAATATATAACATCGAATATCTCCTTCTTTGATTCAACGCCAAGTGGGGCAATGATTTCCCGAATATTTCAAACAACAACTTCAATTTCCAATGGAATAAATACGATTTTGGTCGTGTTATTGAGAGAAATCATAACCGTAATTGCCCTAACGGTCGTCCTTTTCATGCAAAATCCTGTTTTGACACTTTTTAACCTAATTTCAATCCCACTAACCGTAATTCCCGTGGCGATAATCTCGAAAAAAATGCGTCAGCAAATTAATGCAGGCAGGGAGAGTATGGAAAGTTTAGTTTCGTGCGTTGATGAATCCCTTCGCTTGCCAAAGCTTGTGAAGTCTAACAATGCGGAGGAATTCGCAATCAAAAAAGCCTCAACAATTTTCAACAAACTTTTAATATCCGCAAAAAGAACAATAACGCTTTCCACCCTTTTGCCATCAATCACCGAAACAATTTCAATTTTTGGCGTTGCGGTTGTAATATGGTACGGCGGATATAGTGTGATCAACGGAACCTTAACCGCAGGCGAATTTTTCGCATTTTTCACGGCAATGACTATCGCATACAAGCCGTTGAAATCAATAAGCGGGCTAAGCCTTGTTGTGCAAAGTTTTATAGCATCAACGGAGATAGTTCGCAACGAACTTGAACGAGAAATTGCTATTAAATCGCAAAAAAATGCGGTGAAAATTGCCAATGTTCGCGGAGAAATTGCCTTTGAACGCGTTTCGTTTAAGTATAATAGCGAACACGAATCGCTTATTTTAAACGATATTTCCTTTAAAATTGACTCAGGAAAAGTTCTTGCGATAGTTGGTCCAACTGGTGCGGGAAAGTCAACAATCATAAGCATTCTTGAACGATTTTACGACCCAATTGCCGGCAAAATTACAATTGATGGTGTGGATATTTCAACTGTTGATATTGGCTCGCTTCGTGAAAATATGTCACTCGTTTCGCAGGATATTCAACTGTTCAATGACACAATTGAAAATAATATTAAATACACGAAAATTGATGCAACTCATGAAGAAATTGTGCAAGCCGCAAAACTTGCAAATGCCGAAGAATTTATCGCAAAAATGCCCGATGGCTATCAAACTATCGTGGGACAATCTGGCACAAAGCTTTCCGGTGGGCAAAAACAACGCATCGCAATTGCTCGTGCAATTTTGTACAACTCCCCAATTTTACTTTTGGACGAAGCAACATCGGCACTGGACTCAATTTCTGAAAAATTAATCCAAGATGCACTTGAAAAATTTATGCACGGCAGAACGACAATCGCAATTGCACACAGACTTTCGACTATAATAAATGCGGATAAAATTATCGTTATGAGCAATGGAAAAGTTGTTGAAAGTGGCACTCACAGCGAATTAATTCAAAGCGATTTGCACTATAAAAAGCTTTACACAACTCAATTTGGATAGTGATTGGCGGTTTTTTTCACATTTTTCAACGGTGAAATGGCGATTTTTTTTGCGATTTTTTTACAAACGTTTGTTTCTTTCTAATTGATTTTTTGAGTCAGCGTGATTGGATGTTGTGGTTTGAGTTTATCGAGGCTATATTTTTTTCTGCAAAAATTCGATAATTTCCAGAACATCTTGCGTGGAGTATCCATTTTTTTCATGAGGATTTTGACCTTTACAATCTTCTAAAGCTTTCGTTTCACTTTCTGCGTGGGTATCTACCGTTTCGGTTATGGCGTTTGAATGTTGCAAAACGTCATCATTTATTGGCGATTGCGTGGATATTTCTGAGTGTTTTGATTCGTAAATTGTATTAATTAATGCCAAAAGAATGGCAAATTCGTTGGAAACTGTTGGATTGGAAGCAATAACTGAATTGACGATGCGATTAACATCCTTACAAAGTGTTTGCAAAAGTGGCAGATCATCATGTGATTCGTATGGAATTTCGTATGAAGATCTGCCGATCGATGCTTGATATTGACTCATCTATTTTTTGATTTTTTCGTCAATTTTAGCAGTAAGTTGGTCAAAAGTTGTAATTTCATCACCAACAATGAATGCCGGTGTTCCAGAAATTTGGATTTCACGAGCAAAATTGAAGTTTGCAACAATTGAATCTGTGATTTCCGTTGTTTTTAAATCAGCAGATTTTTCACCAAATGCAGAAACAATTGCGTCCACCTCCTTCACATCTTTTAAGGGTGATGCAAAAAGTTTTGTGTGTAAATCAAGGAATTTTTCAGGGTGTTTTTTGAAAAATCCTGTTGCAACTTCTGCTGCGTAAAGTGAAACTTCACCACCAATAACAGGATAGTTTTTGATGATAACACGCACTTTTCCTTTGTATTTTTCGTCGGAAAGGATGCGTTTTAGCTCAGTGTTCGCTTGCTTGCAATAGCTACATTTGTAGTCAATATATTCAATAATTGTGATTGCAGGGTCCGTAACATTGCCAATGACTGGATCAAGAGCTGTGTGCAAAAGATTCCCCTTCGGGTCTTTAATGTCAGACTTAATCAGTTTTTGTGCTTTTTTTTGAGCCTGTTCTTGCGAGTGTTTTTGGTCGTACTCAATCACACTGCGAAGTTTCGAAGGGCTTAAAAAGAACCTTGCAACGGAAGCAGGTGCAAGGTTTATTATTGAAACTTGAACGAATACGGGAACGACAATCAAAGATGCGATTGATATTGCTGCCCATTTTTTGTTGCATTTCTTTTTTTCTGTTGTAATTTCAGTCATATAGAATATATTAATTAGTTGTTATCACCAAATATTGAAGCAAGTGTTGCACCGCTGTCTGCGCTGCCGTATTTGTCAAGTAGGCGTTTTTTCTCATCTTCTTCATGGTCACGAATTGAAACTTGCAAGTTGCCTGATTCTTCGTCAAACGCAATAACTTTTGCATCAACTTTGTCTCCAACAGCAAATCTGCTTGTGCGTTGCTCAGATTTATCATAAGCAATATGCGATTTTCTGATTGATGTTTTGAATGTTTCAAGAATTGTAACAAAAATTTGAGTTTGGTCAAGAGATGTAAC
>CANKQN010000074.1 GCA_947485035.1 Rickettsiales bacterium
AATTTCGCTTGTGAAAGGGTGGTTGTAACGCATTGAAACATGAACTTTGAATTCGCTTCCCAAAAGTTTTTGAAGGGCGTTTGCTTGGTTTTGGGTGTTTTCTAGGATTGGGCTTTTGCCTCCCATTTTGTCATATTCCCTAGTCGACTTCCTGAACCTTAGCGTTGAAATTAAGAAGGCAAGAGCAAGACGAAACGGTAGTGGCAGGGGAATTATGTATTTATCGCGAAATAAATTAAAAAGAAAAAAACGAACTTGGTTTCGGGCGTTTGGTCCGCCTAAATTGCAAAGAATTACATGTTTCATATTTTTATACCCTAGATGATTCCTTAATTTCTTGTCTTTCTTGGCGTTTCATATCGTTTTCTTTAAGGGTTTGGCGTTTATCGTGTAATTTTTTTCCTTTTGCAAGGGCAATTTCCATTTTAACCTTTTGCCTTTTGTTAATATAAAGCGAAAGGGCGACGGCGGTGAAGCCTCCTGTTTTGATTTTCCCCGCAATTTTTGCAATTTCAGATTTATTCAAAAGCAGTTTTTTTGGGCGTTTGGTTTCGAATTTCTGTGCTTCAAGGGTTGCGTGTGAATAGTTCTGAATTGTGCAGTTAAGAATTTCAACCTCCATATTTTTTGTAATATAAACATAGCTTTCGGAAATATCAACTTTGCCAAGGCGAATTGATTTTACTTCTGCACCTTTTAAAACAATTCCGGCTTCGAATGTGTCGTAAGTAAAATAATTAAACCGTGCTTTTTTGTTCACGATTCTCATCTGATTTTGTGCCTTAACCTGTGCTTTTGTTGGAATTTGTGCCATTGCTTTTGTAACTTTTTTAGATTGTTGAGTAAGTGAGTTTGATTGTCAAGAATTTTACTCACTAAACAACTTTACGCATTTTCCTTAACGCTTCCACTTCAATTTGCCTCACCCTTTCAATCGAAATTCGAAATTCGTTGGCAAGCTCCAGAAGTGTGGAGGTTTTTTTGGTTAAAAAGCGTTTTGTAATTATAGTTTTTTCACGATCGTTTAATTTTGCAAATCCTTTCGCGATGATGTGTTTATGTGCTTGAACTTTTTCCTCCTCAATACAATTTTCTTCGGGCGTTGGAACATCAGACCGCGTTACATCTACGATGGTTTGGGAGTATTCAAATTCGTCGCTAATTTTAACATCAAGGGAATTTCCGTTTGAATTAAGAGCGGTTGATATATCAATTATTTCAGATTCCTCCACACTGAAAAGATTTGAAAGCCTTTTTGTTGTAACACCATTTTCGCCGTGAATTTTCCGTAAAGACGCCTTTGCTTTTCCAAGATTGAACAGGATTTTCTTTTGAGTAGTGCCAAGACTAATTTTCAATATTGAAGATGATTTTAAAATGAATTCCTGAATTGAGGATTTGATCCATAAATTTGCATAAGTTACAAACTTCACATTTTTTTCCGCAGAAAAATTCTTTAAGGCCTTTAAAAGACCAATATTACCCTCAGAAATGATATCCCACACATTGTTGTAATACTTCTGAAACTGCATCGCAATTCGAACTACTACCCTTAAGTGAGCCTCCGCAACTTTTTTTCCTGCAAGCGAGTTGCCTCCCTGAAAAGCTTTTAGAAGAGATTTTTCTTCCGTATCAGTTAACATTGGTATTGAATTTACGAATGAGATGTAATTTGAAAGTTCGGCAGAAGAATTTAAAGAAGGCTTGGATAAAATGATATTATTCATACACCAAAAAACAATTTTATGAAAAAAATATAGTTGGTGAAAAAATAAAATTCAAGTGTATTTTTAAACTTTATTTTTTCAAATGTTAAACATCACGCAATACTTGACATTTCGTTTGGCATATTTAAAATATAGTTATTTATTACAAAATACAGCGATGAAAAGCTTTCAATCATTTTTCACACAATTTCCAAATTCCTTTATTCAAAACGGGAAGCATAAAATTTCATATGTCGATTTTTTTCGTCACTCGCAAAACCTTCAAAAAGCCTTTGCATTTTATGGTATTGCCCAAGGCGAAATATTAGCAATTGTTTCACAACCTTGCATTGAATGGATTTTGTGCGATGTTGCCTGCATAAAATCCCAAATTGTAACAATTCCTCTGTTTCACAATTCATCAAGTCAAACTTTGACATTTCAATTTCAAGATGCAAAACCTCAGCATATTATTCTTGAAAACGACGAAGTTTTGGAGAAAATCCTCGCTTGTGTGGAGTATAAATTCAGCAACATTTTTCTTATTCACAAAAGCAAGAAATTCCCTGAAATTAAAACAATTTGGCAAATTATTGAAGAACATCATGAAGTTGAGCTTTTAAATCACGAAATTTCACAAAGCGAAGTTGCAACGATAATTTACACATCGGGAACATCGGGCTCACCAAAGGGTGTAGTATTGACATTCCTCAACCTCGCACACCAAATTTCAGATATTCACACTGCTTTTTTCAATGCAAAAGAAGGGCATACGGCAATTTCAATTCTGCCACTCGCCCATGTGTATCAGCGAACTATTATCCACTTTTTTCTTTCCAAGGGTGTGAATATTATTTTTGTGAATGATATAACAAATGTTTTAAGATATATTACCAAAATTGAACCAAATCTTATAACAATCGTTCCACGTGTTTTAGAAAAAGTCTACTCCAAAATTAAAAGCCAAATTGAAGACAAGCCACGAATGTTGCGGAAACTTCTTCTACCTCTTTTTGAAATTGCGTCAAGCAATCCACAACCAAACATGTTGGCTCGCACAATTTTGGAGGCAACAATTTTCAAAAAAGTGCGAAGGATTTTCGGAAGGAACATGGCTTGCATTGTTTGTGGTGGTGCGAAGTTAAACGAGCGTGAGGAAATTTTCTTTCGAAACGCAAAACTGCCGTTTTTTCAAGGATATGGAATGACAGAATGTTCACCAGTGATAGCTTCCAATATTACAACGGATGATAAAATTTTCACAGTTGGCAAACCCTTTTCAAGTGTTGAAGTGTGTATTTCAGAAGTTGGGGAAATTTGCGTTCGTGGTGGAAGTATTTTCAGCGGATACCTTAACCACGAAAAGAGAAATCCACAGGAATTTTTCCACACGGGAGACCTTGGCAAGCTTAATTCTGACGGCTTTTTGTCCGTTACTGGAAGACTTAAAGACCAATGCAAAAATGCGAACGGAAAGTTTGTTGATATTGTGAAAATTGAGGGGCTTTTGAACGAGATTTCCGGCGTTGAAAATTCGTGCGTCATTGCAGAGGGCAAGCCATACACTGTAGCGATTTTATTCACACAGCGAACGGACTTTGAAGCAATTATGAAGGCGATGCATGACATTAACAGCAAGCTGGAACACTGGGAACGTGTGCAATATATTCACACAACAATTGAAAAACCAACGGTTGAAAACGGCATCATTACACCATCAATGAAAATTCGCAGGAATGATATTGTGAAAAAATATTGCGTTGAAATTGAAGGGTTGTATAGCAAGAAGCGATAAAATTCTCGTGAAGTGTGGCGGTTCGCTTATCGCTGAAACATTAGGATTAATATCCAATTTCAGGACATTTTTCCCGAATCATTTGACTGGGGGTTTTGGTCACAATTTTTGCGGTATCGCCAGATGTGTCAATTACTTGTGTTGCTCTTGGAAGTATTGCAATTACAATTGAAACGGCACCAAATACAAGACCAATTCCAACGGCAGTTATAACGAATATTTGCCAAGAAACCTTTCCCATAAAGAATAAAATTCCCCAAGCAAAAATTGAAAGAGCAAAAATTACCCGTGCAATTTTACCGGTCAAAACAACGATCAACAGGCAGATGAAGTAATCGACGGTGTTGTCGTTTCGAGTTGTCACGCCATTGATTGTTTCTGTTCTATTGTCTTTGTTTATTTGACTGGAGTCAATGTTATCCAAGCTTTGCGAGTTTCTATCCGCAAAAGATTGCGTTTGAATTGTGAGGATTACAAGTGCCGACAACATAATTCCATAGATCGATTTCAGTTTCTCACGAAGGTTGCGCATCCAGTATTTCATTAAATTTCCATTTATTTATTTAGATATTTGGAAAATGTCAAGGAAATTATCGCACGTGTTTCTTACTGTATGTTATAAATTAAAAATGGAAAATTTGTACCATTTGTGATGAAATAAATAATAATGTAATAAATCGGTTATTTTCCTTGCTTTTTATTTTTTTTCACGAATTGATTAATTGTTAATAATAACAATAACATATACTTTACAAAATGACACAAACAGGAACAGTTAAATGGTTTAACTCTACAAAAGGATACGGATTCATCGCACCAGATGACAGCTCAAAAGATATCTTTGTACACTTAAGCGCAGTAACAAAAAGCGGAATTTCGAATTTGAGAGACGGTCAAAAAGTTTCATACACAATTGAAGAAAGCCAAGGCAAGCAATCTGCTATCAACCTTAAAACACTATAATGTTTGAGGTGTAGTGGCGGCGATTTTCTCGCTTCCACTACGACTTTCCTAAAATACACTCTAAAAATCGATTCGAATTGAAAGATTTCAAATAACAACTCACACGCAAAAATACAATCCACAATATCTGTATTGTATTTTTTACCAAACTCTTAAAATGACTTTTTGCAAAGCCTCATGCTTTCCAGAAGTTCCAATGGCTTTTTGGTCGCCAACGTGGTTCGCGCAAGAGCGATTCCATTTTGAATGGTATCCACAACTCCAAAAATTTTCCCAGCAACAGCACAATTCAAGCACACTGTATGAAAAAGCGTGTTTTCGATGCCGTTAACTATGGGATTTTCAAAGAAACGCAAGCAATTTTGAGCATTTTCCTGTGAATTTCCACCGATTATAGAGTTATCAACCGTGAGCGGCATGCCAAAGTTGCGCGGGGTAACTTCAACGCGACGCATCTTTCCGTTTTGCACAAAAATTATCGTGTTGTCTTCGAATGAAAGCAGTTCGTCTGCCTCTGATTTTGACTGCACCACCGCAAGCCTTTTCCTACCAAGGTTTTGTA
>CANKQN010000075.1 GCA_947485035.1 Rickettsiales bacterium
AAAAATCAAGTTATTGTTGACATTTTGAAATATCGGTTGAATTTTTTATATTATTTTTGAACAAATTGATGTACTTTCAGGAAATTATCGCGAATTTGAAGAAGTTTTGGTCGGAAAATGGCTGTGCCGTTTTGGAAGGTTACGACTGCAATGTTGGAGCAGGAACCCTTTCGCCGCACACCGCACTTTATGCTTTAAAGAACGACGAATGGTCCGTGTGTTATTCGCAGTTTTGCCGAAGACAAACCGACGGGCGTTACGCTCAAAACCCAAATCGCCTTTCAGGATACTTCCAATTTCAAGTTCTGCTTAAACCATTTCCGCTTAATGCACAAGAACTTTACAGGAAATCGCTTGAACAAATTGGAATTCAAACGGAAAATCACGATATCACCTTCCTTGAAGACAACTGGGAAAACCCTTCAATTGGAGCATCGGGACTAGGTTCTGAAATTTGGCTGAACGGAATGGAAGTTTCACAGTGGACATATATGCAACAAATTGGAGGAATTAAGCTGAAAACCGTTCCGCTGGAAATCACTTATGGGTTGGAGAGAATTGCGATGTATGTGCAAAATGTTGATAGCGTTTTTGATATTCAGTGGAGTGAAAAGCTGAAATATGCTGACCTCTTTTACGAAAAAGAACGCCAAATGTGCCATTATTACAAGGATGAATCCAATATCGAAAACCTGTTTGACCAATTCCAAAAATGCGAAATTGAATGCGAAAAACTCACCGAAAAAAACCTTCCCGAAGCTGCCTACGAAATGGCGTTGACATGTTCCAACACCTTGAATTTACTTGATGCAAGGGGGGCGTTATCGCAAATTGAAAGGAAATCCTACATTCTTCGCGTGCGAAATTTGGTTAAGGGTGTTTGTGAGAGAGTGGTATGAATTTGCAAATTAAAGAAGCAACGCTTGAAAACGCAAGTGAGATTATAAAAATTTGGGAAGAATGCAATTTAACGCGACCGTGGAATGATCCAAGTGATGATATAAAAAATGCAATTTTGAACCCAACAAGCACAATTTTGCTTTTATGCAACAACGATAAAACTATTGGCACTGTTATGGTTGGGTATGATGGGCATCGTGGCTGGATTTACTACCTTGCCGTTGCAAAAGAATTTCAAAAAATGGGTTTTGGAAAAACACTTGTTTTTGAGGCAGAAAAATGGCTTAAAGAAAAAAATATTCCAAAAGTGAATTTAATGATTAGAAGTTCAAACGGCGAAGTGAAACAGTTTTATGAATCTTGTGATTATAAAATTTCCGATGTCATTACAATGGAAAAGTGGTTGAAGTAGAATGCTCACCCAAATAACCCTGCAAAATTTCCGATGCTTCACCTTAAACAGGTTCGGTTTTGAAAAAATTACCTATATTTGCGGGGAAAACGGTTGCGGAAAAACCTCAATTTTGGAGGCCGCCTCAATGCTGAGCGGGCAAAATTCCTTCCGTGGCAATAACGAAGAACTCATTCGCAACGGCGTTGGAATTTTCGAAATAATGGGCGAACTTGACTGCGGCAGTGTGTTTATTAAGCACGATGGAGAGAAAAAACTCCTTGAATTTGACGGCGAAAAGGCAACTCAAAACCAGTTAAAAAAGCTGATTTGCCCAGTAATTTTCACGCCAAATCACGAACTTTCGCTTGCGACTAATTCGCAGACTCGCACTTTTTTTGATAAACTCTGCATTGCACTTTTTCCAAACCATGAAACATTGTTGAACAAGTGTCGAGACTTGCTTTCCGAAAGGCTCAAAATTCTGCATTTAAGTGGCAATAAATCGTGGCTGGATTCCATCGAAGAGCAAATTTCCCAGCACCTTTCGATTGTGATGTTTAATCGCTTGAATTTTGTGATAAAAGTGGGGGAATTTTTCACGGAAATAGGGGTGAACCACGCGGTGGATGTTGAGAATAAATATGTTGGAATGTTGAAGCAAAAAGCGACATTTTCCCTTATTGAACAAACGATTGTTGGTGATTTATTTGAGGCAAGAAATGTTGATAAAACACAAAATCGTAACACAATAAGCATGAACGATGTTGAATATAAGCTGACATTTAACGGCAAAAATTCGTGCTATGCGTCGTCCGGTCAGCAGAAATTGCTTGGCTCGTTGACGGCAATCGCAACTGGCTATTTTGCGAAAAAAACTCATAGTGGAGTTATGATTTTGCTTGATGACATTACCGCAAAAATTGATGAAAAAAACCAAAATTTCCTGCATTCAATAATTGAATTTTCAAATTGCCAAACAATAATTACAACAATCAATTTGCCTGCAGATAATCATTATTGCATAAGTTTGATATAGGAAGCGGATTTTTTGCAAAAATTCACAACTCAAACTTTCCTTGACAAAATAAATTTCCACTTCAAAATTGATATTAGTTAATGAAATTGGTAAAATCATGAAAAAAATTTCTAAAATCCTTATAGCAAACCGCGGTGAAATTGCCGTGCGTTGCATTAAAACAGCAAAAAAACTTGGTATTAAAACAGTTGCGGTTTATTCCGATGTTGACGCAAGCTATCCATTTGTAATGATGGCGGACGAAACTCACCACATTGGTTCACCAACTGCAAAGGAAAGTTATCTGAATATGGAAAAAATTCTTGACGCGGTGAAGAAATCTGGTGCTGATGCCGTTTTCCCGGGCTATGGTTTTCTTTCTGAAAACGCAGAATTCGTTGCAAGGCTTGAACAAGAAGGAGTTGGTTTCATCGGGCCAAACGCCAAGGCAATCCTTTCGATGGGAGATAAAATTACCTCGAAAGCCATCGCAAAAAAAGCGGGAGTCAACACCATTCCGGGTTGTCAAGATGTCATCAAAGATGGTGAACACGCAATCAAAGTTGCCAAAGAAGTCGGTTTTCCTGTAATTTTGAAAGCAACAGCAGGTGGTGGCGGAAAGGGTATTCGTGTTGTTTACAAAGAAGAAGATGTTGCACAAGCGTTTCAATCTGTTACAAATGAAGGTGAAAAGGCTTTTGGCGATGGAAGAATTTTCATCGAAAAGTTTATCGAAAACCCAAGACATATTGAAATTCAAATTATTGCAGACAAGCACGGCAATGTTGTTTGTTTAGGCGAAAGGGAATGTTCAATTCAAAGAAATAATCAAAAAGTGATCGAAGAAGCACCAAGTTCGTTTATGATTCCTGATGTTAGAGCTGAAATGTATCGTCAATCAACCCTTTTAGCAAAGGAAGTTGGTTACGATTCTGCTGGAACTATGGAGTTCATTATGGACAAAAACCACAATTTCTATTTCCTTGAAATGAACACTCGTCTTCAAGTTGAACACCCTGTGACTGAATATATTACTGGTCTGGATTTGGTCGAGCAAATGATTTATTCAGCAGAAGGAAGAAAACTTGAATTTACACAAGATGACATTAAATTGAAAGGCTGGGCGATAGAATCTCGCATTTGTGCGGAGGATCCTGCTAAAAATTTCCTTCCTTCAATTGGCAGAATTTCAACGTATATCACCCCGCAAACAAGCGAAACGGTTCGCGTTGACAGTGGAATTAGGGAGGGTCTTTCCATCACGCCATACTACGATTCCATGATAGCAAAGCTGATAACATTCGGACAAACCCGTGAAGAAGCAAGGGTTCGCATGGTTGAATCGTTGAATCAATTTGTGATTGATGGTCTTGACCATAATATTTCATTTGTGCAATCGATATACAGCAATCCAAAGTTTATTTCCGGAGATATTTCCACGGCTTTTATCAAAAATGAATACCCCGATGGATTTTCGGGAAGTGCTGAAGTGTGTGAGGAAACGACTAGAATTTTGACATTTGCAGCTTGCATTGCCCACCTTGAAAATAATCGCAAACTGGAGAATATCTCCGACAAAGTGTTTCAAGCGAAGCAGACTCGCACCGAAATTACGAATTTTGTGCTATTTTTGGATGAAAAACGCATATCAATCAAACTTCTTTCGCACGACGGAACCCGTCTTCACATTGAAATTGGCAACCAAAAGTATGAATTTACATATTCTTATAAACTTGGTGGGCGTCTTATAACAATTTTCTGTGATAAACTTTACTATGTTCAGATCAAAAACCGTAAATCTTCATTTGTGTTGGAACACAATGGTGTAAAGAAAGAGGTTATGCTTCGAAACGCACGCACTGCCGCACTTTACGAAATTTGCATAAACAATAAAAGCGACACATCATTTCAAAAGGAATTTGAATCGCCATTGACGGGTATTGTTGCAAACATTCACATTCAAGTTGGTGCAACGGTTAAGGCTGGCACTTTGCTTTTAACCATTGAGGCGATGAAAATGGAAAACGCATTTTACGCAGAAGGCGACGCAATTGTGACGAGGGTTATCGCACAGGCTGGCAAAACTGTCAACATGGGTGATGTGATTATCGAATTTGCACCGCTGGAAAATAATAAATAAAAAAATAAGCACTCAACCAAAATTGGGTGCTTTCATGTAATAATAGATTATTTGAAGGATTTTACGCAAGAATAATTTTCCAAAAGCGTTTTTTACCAACCTGCACAACACAGGCGTTTTGAAGTTCGAAGTTGATATCTGTGCAAGGATTTCCATCAATTTTCACGGAATTTTGTGTAAGCAATTTTTTTGCATCGCCACGAGAGCCCGCAATTTTGGATTCTACCAGTGCGTCAAGAATATTTGCCGAAAAAATGGTGATTTCGGGCATTGCCGCCGTCAATTCGCCAGATTCATAAATTTTCTGAGCAGAATTTCTCGCCTCAATCGCCAAAACTTCCCCGTGAACAACTTTAGTTGCTTCAAAAGCAAGAATTTTCTTCGTTTCGTTGATTTCACGACCGCTAAGTGGTAAATTTTGGATTTCGATTTCGGTTAAATCTGTAAAGAATTTTAGGCATTTTTCAATGTCGGCATCGTCAAGATTTCGGAAATACTGGAAATATTCAAAGTGCGAAAGCTTTTCACGAGCAAGCCACACCGCACCATTTACCGAT